>NZ_CM001977.1:288402-544989 GCF_000406165.1 Dickeya zeae NCPPB 2538
CCCTTTGTTTTGGGTTTTCGGGTGAATGACCGGGTGGTCAATGACCGGCTGAGCCGGGTCAAGGCGCCCAGCGAGCGCTGGTTAACACCGGGGCTTACTGGATATCGTCCGGGCGGCAGCCTGAGACAGCGGGTCAGTCACTTCTACAGTGCCTTGATTACGCTGATTTATATGTGGGCTTCTTCACCTGGGCATCGGTTCCACCCTCGCTCTCATACCTCATCCGTTCTCTTCTATACATCCCTGCTGTTCTGTGTGCATGAAAACATCTTCAGGGACAGTGCTGTCCACCGAAGAGTATTTATCGCTGATTTTAATATACAAAATGGGGACATAAAAAAGCCCGCACATCGTGGGCGGGCTGGGACGTTGTATATTGTGTGTTGGCGGTGAATCAGTGCAGGATTTGCGCCAGAAACGTTTGTGTGCGCTCTGAACGTGGGCTACCGAAGAAGATATTCGGTGGGGCTTGTTCAACGATCTCACCCTGATCCATAAAGATCACCCGATTAGCTACGGTTCGCGCGAAGCCCATTTCGTGGGTAACGCACAGCATAGTCATACCATCTTCTGCCAGACCCAGCATAGTATCCAGCACCTCTTTGACCATCTCCGGATCCAGTGCGGATGTCGGCTCGTCAAACAACATGATTTTCGGTTTCATGCACAATGAGCGGGCAATCGCAACGCGCTGTTGCTGGCCGCCGGAAAGCTGGCCTGGGTATTTATGGGCGTGGGCGGCGATACGAACACGCTCCAGGTAATGCATTGCCAATGCTTCCGCTTCTTTTTTCGGCATATTACGCACCCAGCACGGGGCCAGCGTACAGTTTTGCAGAACCGTCAGATGCGGGAACAGGTTGAAATGCTGGAATACCATGCCGACTTCTGTCCTGACTTTCTCAATATTACGGCTGTCATGGTTGAGTTCGATGCCGTCAACGACGATCCGACCTTGTTGGTGCTCTTCCAGATGGTTGATACAACGGATTGTGGTTGATTTACCAGAGCCAGACGGCCCACATAACACGATACGCTCGCCTTGGCTGACCTGCAGGTTGATGTCTTTCAGTACATGGAACTGCCCATACCACTTGTTTACATTTTCCAGTGTAATCATGTGGTTGGATGAAGATGTCAATGTGTCCTGGTTCATGGATAACCTCAATGGGACTTATGTCCAGTATCAAAACGTTTTTCTAAATGCTGGCTATAGCGCGACATGCTAAAGCAGAAGATCCAATAGATAATGGCGGCAAAAACATAGCCTTCTGTGGACATCCCCAGCCATGCCGGGTCAACGGTTGCCTGCTGAATACTGCTAAACAGGTCGAACAGACCGATGATGATCACCAGACTGGTGTCCTTGAACAGGGCGATAATGGTGTTGACCAGACCGGGGATCACCATTTTCAGCGCCTGAGGCAGAATGACCAACCCCTGCATACGCCAGTATCCCAGAGCCAGGGATTGGGCTGCTTCATATTGTCCTTTCGGGAGTGCCTGTAAGCCGCCACGCACCACTTCTGCGACATACGCCGACTGGAACAGGATTACCCCCACCAAGGCGCGCAGTAGTTTGTCGATGTTGGTGCCTTCCGTCAGGAACAAAGGCAGCATCACCGAGGACATGAACAGCACTGTGATTAGGGGAACACCGCGCCAGAACTCGATGAAAATCACGCAGAGCGCGCGCAGTACCGGCATGTTGGAACGACGCCCCAACGCCAGCAATATCCCCAGCGGTAACGCACCCGCGATGCCGATCGCCGCGATGATGATAGTCAGTGTCAGGCCACCCCACTGACGAGTTTCCACCCGGCTCAGGCCACCAAAGCCGCCAAACAGCAACCACCAGGCAAGTAGCGGATAGACTATGCACCAGATGGCGATATAACGGCCACGGCGCGGCAGATTACGCCAGAACATCGGCAGGATGCTGATCAACGCCAGTACCAGTGCGAAGTTAATGCGCCAGAGCTCTTCCCGTGGATAAAGCCCGTACATGAATTGCTCGAAACGGGCATGGACGAATACCCAGCAGGCACCATCACTGGTGCAGTCTGCACGGGTTGAACCGACCCAGTTGGCCTTGAAGATAGCCCAATTGAGTAACGGTGGGATCAGGGTCCACAGTAACCACAGGCAGACCAGCGTCAACACGCTGTTGGTGACATTGGAGAACAGGTTCCGCCGCGCCCAGACGATGGCGTTGCTAATGGGCGTCGGATTGGATGGTGTGTGTGTTGTCATAGTCATCCTGTTCCTTTAACGCTCAATTAAGGCGATTTTCCGGTTATAGATGTTCATCAGTAATGAGATCAGCAGACTGATAATCAGGTAGACCGACATGGTGATGGCAATGGTCTCAATGGCTTGTCCGGTCTGGTTCAGCACCGTACCGGCAAACAGCGACACCATATCCGGGTAACCAATGGCAGCCGCCAGTGACGAGTTTTTCACGACGTTCAGATACTGGCTGGTTAACGGCGGAATGATGACGCGCAGTGCCTGCGGCAGGATGACTTTGCGTAAGGTGACCGGTTTTGGCAGACCCAGCGACAGTGCTGCTTCATGCTGCCCGTGAGAAACAGACTGGATACCGGAGCGAATGATCTCAGCGATAAACGACGAGGTGTACACCGATAATGCCAGCGCCAGCGCCGCCAGTTCCGGAATAAGTACCAGACCACCGCTAAAGTTAAACCCTTTCAGGGCGGGGAAATCCCAGTGCAGTGCCCGGCCAAAAACCAGATGAGAGAGGCCGAGCAATACTACCAACATTGCGATAGGAATAGGCCAGTAACGGCGTCGCTGGCCGGTCAGCTCATGGTAGCGTTTATTCCGACGATACAACGCGATCGCACATCCCAGAGAGATGAGTAGCGCAAGCAAAGACGGGAGTGCCCCTGGGCCAAACTCCGCTGCTGGAATGTACAGGCCGCGGTTACTAAGAAAAAAGGTATCGAACGCGCTGACTGCCTGACGAGGGCCGGGCAGATTGCGTAATACCGCGAAATACCAAAAGAAGATCTGCAGTAACGGTGGGATGTTACGAAACGTTTCGATATAAATCGTTGAAAGTTTACGCAGCAGCCAGTTATCAGACAGACGTGCCAGACCGACGATAAACCCCAGCAGTGAGGCGCAAATAATACAGATAGCTGAAACCAGCAACGTATTAAGCAGGCCAATAACAAAAAACGCGGGCATAGGTGTCATCCTGATCGTAGTCAATCAGGTGCTGAACGATGCCAAAGCCAGCGCTGTTATTTAAAAAGGCAAAACCTGACGTAATTCCACGCTGTGAGAGGTTCGTGACGGTATTGTGCAGCAGGTAAGCGGCGGCAACCACCACGATGATGACAGCAAGGATTTGATACAACCAGGCGCGCACCGCTGGATTAGTCAGTGATAAATCACCTTTCACGGTTGGGCGTTGCAGCATGTTGGAGCCTCAGTGACGGATAAAGCAAGGGCACGGCTGGTTCGCAGCACGTGCCCGTTTTTGCATCAGGAGTTAGCGAACAGCAGGGGCGTACTGGATACCGCCTTTGTTCCACAGTTCGTTCAGGCCGCGCTTGATTTTCAGCTCACTGCCCTGACCTACGTTGCGCTCAAACACTTCACCGTAGTTACCGACCTGCTTAACGATTTTATACGCCCAGTCATTCGGCAATTTCAGATCTTTACCGAAGTTACCTTCTTTACCCAACAGGTGCGCCATGTCCGGAGTGGTCGGCTTGGCAGCTATCTGATCGACGTTTTGAGAGGTCACACCCATCTCTTCGGCGTCCAGCATGGCAAACAGTGTCCAGCGAACAATGGCAAACCAGTCTTCGTCACCACGACGTACAACCGGTCCCAACGGTTCTTTGGAGATCACTTCCGGCAACACGACGAAGTCGGCCGGTTTACCCAGTTTGATACGCAGGGCGTACAACTGTGACTGATCGGAAGCCAGCGTATCGCAACGGCCTGAGTCCAGTGCTTTGGCGCTTTCGTCAGAACGGTCAAAGGTCACCGGGGTGTACTTCATATTGTGGGTCTTGAAGTAGTCGGCTACGTTCAGCTCGGTGTCGG
Source organism: Dickeya zeae NCPPB 2538 (assembly GCF_000406165.1). Lineage (NCBI taxonomy): Bacteria > Pseudomonadati > Pseudomonadota > Gammaproteobacteria > Enterobacterales > Pectobacteriaceae > Dickeya > Dickeya zeae. The sequence goes on from NZ_CM001977.1 coordinate 292,486, forward strand.
TACCGGCCTGGATACACACGGTGGCACCGTCCAGTTCTTTGGCGCTTTTCAGCCCAGCTTTGTTATGAGCGAGGAAGCCGATACCGTCGTAGTAGGTCACGCCGGTGAACAGCAGGCCCATGCTACCGTCACGGGATGAGGTCCAGGTGGTGTTACGGGACAGCACATCCACTTCGCCGGATTGCAGAGCGGTGAAACGCTCTTTAGCTGTCAGTGGGGTGTATTTGACTTTGTTGGCATCACCAAAAATGGCTGCTGCGACGCCACGGCAGACGTCAACATCGATACCGGAGTATTTGCCGTTGGCATCGGCATACGAGAAACCAGGAAGCCCATCGCTGATACCACACTGTATGAAGCCTTTCTTCTGAATGGCATCAAGCGTTGCGCCCGCATGTGCCTGGTTGATGAAGGCGAACAGTGAAGCGCTGGCTACCAGCGTGGACATAATCACTTTTTTCATAATCATCGTATGTGCCTAATGTAATTGTAATGTGCTTGTTGTGTTGTGGCGCAGTCATGGCTGCGCCTGCTCTGTCTGTCAGTGGGTCGGCATGATGAGCCGGACACCGTCATTAACAATAAGCAAAAACGGTGCCAGCTTGTCATAACGGTAGTACAGGCAGAAAACTAAATCGTATCCGTGGCGAATCGGGATAAATGGGTGGTATGGGGGGATAAAGCAAAGGCATAGGGTGCACCAAAATGGTGGAATTGTTCTCCCATTGATCCAATTTGGTGCAACTTGTGTAAAAAACTGCGGTTAATGCGCTGCCGCTGCCTCAAGGAGAGCAATAGCCAGCGGTGGTGTTATCTGTTTTAGTGCAGCGCGTTCCGGCTGAAACAGGGTGCCGACAAAAAAGGGGTGATCGATGATTTCGATGGCGCGAATATCGCCGTTGTCATCCACACCAGACACCCGGATGCCGGCGGCGATGAACGCATCCCGAAACGCTTCATTGATGCCGTAGCGGCAACGGTAGCCTTCGGTGATCGCCTCATGACCGTAGGCGCGTGCGATGCGTGAATCAGGCAACAGACGGATATCTCCCTCTTTTTCCACCATTTCGCACTGTAACGGGGTAATTACCGAACGGCCTTCCTGCGTCACTTCCGCATTGTTGGCGTCGTGCCAGCCGAGCGCATGGCGGGCATATTCCAGCAGGGCGTACTGGCAACCGCCACAGGTGCCCAGAAAGGGGATACGTGTTTCGCGGGCAAACCGAATGGCTTGCAGGATATTGTCGTCGTGACGGTATGGGCTGGCGGGAACGCACCAAATTGCATCGAAGGCATGAAGCTGGGCGATCGACAACTGCTCACTGTCTATCCATTGGTAGTGCATCGTGAGATTTAACTGGCGGGCAGCAAGGGCAAGAGCAGGGGGAATAGCCTGATGGGCGGTGACGGTTGAGGTGTAGTCACCTATCAGCGCGATATTGACAGTCTGTTTCATGACATTCTCCGGCTGGTAAAAAAGAAGGCTACAGAAAACCGGGGAAAATGTCGAGTTTGTTTGATGATGAGCGTGGCAGGCTGGACAGCCTGCCGAACGAGGATTAATGCGCTATGTGCAATATTAATGCACGACGTGACGTTGGTAATATTTTTCGAGTCGCGTCTGTAATTTACTCAGTACCGTACTGAACATCAGGTAGATGAGCGCGGCTTCGATATACAGGATGAGTGGTTCATAGGTGACCGAGACAATCCGTTGCGCGGCCAGAAACATTTCCGGCACCGTGATCACGGCAGCCAGCGAGGTATCCTTGACCAGCGAAATAAAGGTGTTAGCCAGCGGCGGCAGCGATACGAATACCGACTGCGGCACAATCACCCAGCGAATAGCCTGTGCGCCGCTCATACCGAGCGAATAGGCCGCGTTCCACTGGCCTTTGGGTACGGAAAGAATCGCACCACGTACTATCTCTGAACTATAGGCACCCACGTTCAGGCTAAAGCCAATCAGCGCGGCCGGAAAGGCATCCAGCGTGATACCGGCACTGGGCAAGCCATAGAAAATCAGAAAGAGCTGGACCAGCAGCGGCGTACCGCGAATCACCCACACATAAAAGTCACAGATCTTTTTGAGCGGAGTGGCACCGTACAGGCGTAACAACGCCACCAATACGCCGATCATCAAACCGAGAATAAAGGAGAGAATCGCGAGAGGAACGGTGAAGGTCAGTCCGGCGGAAAGCAGACTCCAGAAGGAGTCTGCCATAAGTTGTAGCCATGATGGCATATCTACAATAGCTCCGATATCAATGCATTATTTGGAAACGTCTTGTCCAAAGTATCGCACAGAAATCGTCTTATAGGTGCCGTCTGCTTTGATTTGATCCAATGCTTTATTGAGTGCATCAACCAGTTGCGGCTGATTTTTGCGTACCAGAATGGCGGACGGATCGCCGCTTTCTGCGGTGGCGACCACTTTCACATTGGCGTCAGGTTTGTGTTTTTTGAAGTCCAGGAACGACAAGTTATCGTTCAGGGTCGCTTCCGCGCGGCCGCTCAGTACCAGCTCCAGTGACTGGTTAAAGCCATCGGTCGGGACGATTTCCGCGCCGTAGCTGGTGGCCAGTTTGGAGTAGTTACTGGTCAGGCTTTGGGCCGATTTATGGCCTTTCAGATCGTTGAACGATTTGATGCTGGTGTTATCACCACGCACGATCAGCACGGATTTGGCATCGATGTACGGCTTGGAGAAGTCATACTTTACCTGACGTTCTTTGGTGACACCCACCTGGTTGATGACGGCGTCATAACGTTTGGCGTCCACACCTGCGATAAGCCCATCCCAACGGCCTTCAACGAACTCTGCTTTTACGCCCAGTTTTTCTGCTACCGCACGGCCGACGTCTACATCGAAACCGACTAACTTGCCGGAGGCATCGTGGTAAGTGTAAGGCGCGTAAGTGCCTTCCGTACCGAATTTAATCACACCGGCGGCTTTGATAGCGCTAAGGTCGTCCTGTGCCTGAGCCAGTACGCTGGTAACCAGTAAAGCGCCGGTAAGTAATGCTAAGCGAGATTTTTTCATCATTGTTCCTGCCAGATATGGCTGTTGCCGTTGTGAGTCAGAAATGCTGCGAATTTACGTGATGTCGTGATGTTTGCCAAGTCCATAAAGACATGGCTTATATCTGCTATGAATATAGTGAGTACCCGCATTTTTTACCACAGCGTGTCACAGGTTGGGGTGACGGGCGGTCGTGATATACGGTGGTAACAATCGGTTGCCAGACTTGTGCTTTCCCGCCATAGCCTGTTGCCTGAGGAGGAGCTATGAAGCTCAGACTTGCCAGCTATAACGTTGAAAACCTGTTTCATCGTACCGCGATTCTTAACCTGCCTGACCCCCAGCAAAGCAGTGAACTGCTTGAAAAAGTACGCCAGCTACAAATGCTGCTGGAAAATGATAACTATGACGATGCCTTGAAAGAGCGGGTTTTTACCCTGACCAGTAATCTCCAGCCTTATATCGACCTGCGTGTTGATGGCGGTTCGCTGGGTAGCTGGAAAAGTGAAGCTGGCAAGACCAGTTTTCGGATTAACAAAAGCTGCCGGGGACGAGGTGATTGGTTAGGCGAGCTGGTGTTTCGTTCCGAGGCGTTTAGCGACAAGCAGCGCAAAAATACCGGGCGGGTGATCAACGCACTGAAGGCTGACATCCTGTGTGCAGCCGAAGTGGAAAATATGGCGGTGCTGCATGATTTCAACCAGCAGATTCTGGCAGACCAGGCCTTTGCTCAGTATGTCATGATCGACAGTCCGAATGATCCGCGTGGTATTGATGTCGCCTGCCTGACGCGCCACCGCATTACCCAACTACGCACCCACATTTTTGATACCAGCGCGTCGTTTTCCCCGCTGTTTAGCCGTGATTGTCTGGAAGTGACGATCGATATTGGCCTGACGCAGCCAGTGCATGTGCTGTGTAATCACTTCAAAAGCCAGAACGGACGTAACGATGAAGAACGCGAGCGGTCTGCCAGACGGCGGCTCGCTCAGGCGGAGCGTGTGGCCGATATCGTGCGCGGATACAACCTGCAGCAAGAGTATGTGGTGTTGATGGGCGATCTGAACGAGGATAGCGCCAACCCCTGGCACAGCCTGGTGCCGCTGTTTTCTGTGCCGGATTTGCACCCGGTGGTCGATCCCGTTTTGCCAGAAACAGCACGCTATACCTATTATTTCTCCGGCGGTAAGTCTGGCGAACGTTTGAACCAACTGGACTATATTTTCGTTTCCACGCCGTTACATCAGGCAAAGGTCGACTGGGGCATTGAACGGCGCGGTATCTATAACATCGATAAGATTGCCGCGAAAGAAGGGGCTGATCCGGTGACGCCGTTCCCGACCGTGACCTCCTGGGATACCGCCGCCTCGGATCACGCCGCTATCTGGGTGGAATGTGATCTGCACTGAGCCGGATGAGTACTGCGAAAGCAACGGGCCCGCTTTTTGGCAGGCCCGTTGTTCTTTGTCAGTGTCATCTGTAGGTGTTCGCTGTTTTTTCTCTGTCAGTAAGGTTGTCCGATGTTGATGATAGTGCTGATGGTATCGCCAAAGAATGTCACTCGACTCAGGAAGATACCCAGCAGCGCAATCACGACCGTTGCGACGGAGACGGCTGTTTTTTGCCGCTGGCAGGATAAACCGAATGCAATGATAAAACAGATTAACCCACCCCAGAAAAATGGCGATGACCCCCATTGCTCTGACGTCATACGCATGATGGTTCCGCCACTACGCCAGATTAACGGTGCGGTGATCAGCGCCAGAATCAGCAACGTTAATCCGTGACGTAGGGGCGAAATGGCCGAGGTTTTATCCAGTAGCGGGAGGGCCGCCGCGCCCATCACCCAGGCCGTCAGCAAATATAAAATCATCGGGAGTCCATTGTTGATAGCGACCATCGCAGGTGCGGCGTAGGTCAGCCCCTGCACAATCACCAGCACGATCCCCATCACGGCGGCGGCTATCACCGTCACCTGTTTTCCATCCGTCAACAGTGCCAGTGCGATAGTGGCAGCAAAGAGTACTGCTGCCAGAATTTCCCGGCTAAGCCATGAATGCTTGAGATTGATAAAGGCGTTATAACCGTGCAACGGGTCTGCCAGATGGAAGGTCGCGCCAATCAATGACACGGCTAGCACCACGCCGGTGATGAACCAGGCTTTGCGTTGTGGCACCGTGTGATCGCACAGACGCCGCCAGGCCAGAAACAGTGCCATGCCAACAGCGGTCTGGCTTAATGATGTAAAGAAAACCAAAGGTAGCTCATAGTGTTCCATGATTATTCTCCAGCCTGTTTTGGCGTGCGAGGCATGATGAAACGCGTTCCGGGGTTCAGCGATGGCATAACCGGGTAGCCCGGCGGGTATTGTACGGCGTTGGCGGGAACGGCCTGTTCGTCAAGGTCTATCATGGTTAATGCGCCCACCGGACAGGCTTCAACGCAAGCTGTCTGTAACCCCACATCCAATCGTTCATAGCACATGCTGCATTTTTCGGCTTTGTGGGTGACCTCGTTGAATTTAGGGGCACCGTAGGGGCAGCTGCGCAGGCAGTTTTTGCAACCGATGCAGCGCGCCGGGTCGTGCACCACAATGCCGTCTTCACGCTTGGTATAGGCTTCGACCGGGCAGGCATCCAGACAGGCGGGATGCTCGCAGTGATTGCACGCCAGAGAATAAAACGCCCTCTCTTCGTGCGGGTAGATAGATTTCCCCAGTGGGTAAACATAGCGCCAGAACAGGTCCGGCTCTAACTGATTAAAACTTTTGCAGGCCATGGCGCAGCCACGGCACCCAATACATTTTTCACTATCGACCAGGAATGCGCGTCTCATGCTCTGGTTCCTCCCATCACTCTGCTTTGCGCCGGTGCCGACGTTAAGGCGATATCAGCGAACTGACAGTGAATGGCGGAGCCCGGCGCACCCGTCTTCATTTTTCCCATATCTGATGAGGTATCATCGACGACGTTTTGTACGTTAAACGCTTGTTTGTTAAACCAGGCCTCGTACATCAGCAGCATGTCTTGCGGTACGTTGGTGGTCAGTCTGGCTCTGACGGTGACGTCGCCAATGCCATTAAAGACGCGTACCCAATCGAGTTCACGGATACCTTTTTGTTGCGCTGCTAGCGGGTGGAGGTAGACAAAAGGTTCCGGGTAGAAGACCTGCATCCAGTCCAGATTGATGAACTGAGAATGCAGGCCGTATAGCGTGTGGGGGGTAAAGAGTTGGAACGGTAAATTTTTCTCTCTTCCCGGCCGGTACTCGGGCAGCAGAGCATGACCATTCTCCTTACACAAGGCCGATGTAAATTCGTATTTGCCGGACGGCGTCTTGAACTTGCGATCATGCCAGGCTGCCGGGTGGGGAAGTTTGGCTTTGACCGGACCATCCAGCAACGTTTCCCATGACGAGATACCAAACAGCTTGTAGATACTGTCGTTAAACTCTTTTGCTACCCATTCTTTGCCGTCAATATCCTGCGGGAAGGTGCAGGAGCCAGGAGATAACCGGTTCATAGTGCGCGAAAGCGCAGCCGCGATGTCCAGGTCGGATTTGCACTCGTACATCGGTTTAATCGCTGGCTGATTGATAGTCAGCCAGTAGTGCCAATACGAGACCGAGATATTCCACTCTTCCATCTGTGTGGTCGCCGGTAACACGATATCGGCCTGCTCCACCGTCTGATTAAAGAACTGGTCTACGCAGACCACCATCTCCAGTTTATTGAAGGCTTTCAACATCTTGTTATGGTCGAAGTCCTGGGAGAGTGGGTTTTTGCAAGACACCCATAGCATGCGGATCGGCGGATCGTTGGTATCCAGTATCGATTGTGCGGTTTTATTGATATTCAGGCTGCGATCGGTATAGCTGGATGCTTCTTTAGCGCCGAAGTCGAACTCCCCTTTAGGCCCGCTCTGGCCGGTAAAACCAACAGAACCGGCGGGTTGTTTCTGCATCATGGCGTGGTAGTTGAACCCCCAGGTATAGAGGTGGCCGTAGCGAGCGCCACCGCCCTCCAGACCGATGTTGCCGCTCATGGCGACCAACGCGTCAATGGCCCGCACATTGGCACCGCCATTGATATGTCGCTGCATACCGTAGCCTATCCAGATTGTCGCGGGTTTGACGGCAGTAAATTCTTCTGCCAGCTGGCGAATCGTCTGTGCAGGCAAGCCACATTGTTCAGATGCCCATTCAACCGTGACATTTTCCCGCAGGTATTGCGCAAACTCTGGGAACCCCAGCGCGTATTGCGTGACAAATTCGTTATCAACCAGCCCGTTATCCAGCAGATGTCGTGCCATACCCAGCGCCAGTGCGCCGTCGGAAGCCGGGCGGATCCGTAAGTACAAATCCGCTTTGGCGGCGGTCTGGGTCAAAATGGGGTCGATGACCACCACTTTGGCTCCGCGCTCCCGCGCCTGATAAAGGTATTTCATACTGTGCAGGGAGCACCAGGCCGGGTTAGCGCCCCAGACAATGATATATTTGGATTTGGCCAAATCTTCAGGGTCGTTGCACCACATATCGCCCATGTCGTAGCTCTGAGCATCAATACCAGCTGGCCAACACGGCGTACCGACAAAGCGGGTGGTGTAACCTAGCGAGGACATCATGCCTTCAACGCCATAGTTGAGGATGCCGAGGTTGCCTGAATACTTGGTGAGTGCCAGACCCAGTAATGACCCGTCTTTCTTTTTGATTTCCAGTATTTTGTTGGCGATGCGCTCCATCGCTTCATCCCAGGAAATACGACGCCATTTTCCCGAGCCGCGGCCATCCTGAATCATCGGGTATTTGATCCGGTCAGGGCTGTAGACGCGGCGAGGGTAGGTGAGCCCTTTAAGGCAAGGCATTCCGTGGGTAAAAGTAGACTCTTTTGCGCCGTCAATGTAGGCGATAACGCCATCTTTCACATAGGTTTTCAGGCTGCACGTGTCATAGCAGTTTCGCGGACATGAGTTCCGGAAAATCGTATAGCTGTTCGGGTTGTAAGGAATAGGAGCTTGCGCACGAGCCTGACGAGGCAGTAACAAGCCACCGGGTAAGCTGGCCGCAACACCAGTAATGGCGAGTGTCTTTATAAATCGCCGTCTGTCGGGGGAATTGGGGGTGTCACGCATGTGATGTTCTCCGTTGCAAATCGAAAAACCAAAGCGATAGCACGTCGACCACCGATGAAATTACCGGTGTTGGCGCATGGTTGTTGATGCGATCGATAAAACGCGGTAACCACTGTCCCAGATGGTCATGGGCCAGCCAGTACAGGGCATCATGCTGTGCTGGTGTGGGAGAGAGACAGGAAAAGAGCAGTAAACAGGCGTCAATCTCGTAAGCGATATGGTCGTCAGGAAGGCTATTCTCCTGCGGTACCTCATACCCGAGCTGATGGTACAGCTGGCGGACTTCCAGCGTACATTTCCCCATCACCTGCGGCTCTGCATGCAGATAAATACCGGCATAAGGTGGCGCTGGCAGCGTCATTGGGCCGACGAACAACCGGTTAAAGTCATACTCGACTTCCAGCCAGTCATCCTGCGTCAGGTTAACTGGCAGCGTCACCCGGTGCTGGCAGAGGGGATGAAGGCGGGTACAGACCGAAGACAGCGAGCCAGATACTGGAAACGCAAAAAAATCACGCAGGCACATGCCGATGGATACCCACTCCTCACGGGAGAAAGGCGCAAGCGGTATTGAAGACGGCACAGAAGGGTTCTCTTCGCTAAAGGAGGGGGTGTGCGCATTCATAACGGACGTTCTCATGTACTGATGAATAATCACACTATAGAACTATGTGGATCGTTCATTTTTTGATTAACCACATGGTTTGTACTGATATTTGTTGGTGACGCGACAATAATCTGTTGATGCGATTGTGATCACAGTTTGCCGTTGGCAGGCGAAAAAAGGATGTGCGTTAAATAGTCCACCGCTATCCAGGCTACCTGTGTGATGACAGGGGCGTTTTCTAATCGGCAGAGTGGAGAAAAGGGAATGACAAATCAGTATCGGGTGGAAGGTAAAACCGCGTTGGTGACGGGTGGTGCCCGTGGCATTGGAAAAGCGATTGTTGAGCGATTGGCGGCGGAGGGTGCCGCTTTTATTGGTATTCATGATATTGACGATTCGCACGCAGCACAGGAAACAGCAGCAAGAGCACGGGAGCTGGGGGCGCAGGCGGTGGTGATACCCGCTGACTTCGCCGTTGATCCGAAGCAACAAAGCCGGGCGCTGTGGGCGCGATTCCACCAGGCGCTTGAGCAGGCTGGGGGTGGTGGCCTGGATATTCTGGTTAATAACGCTGGTATCTCCCCCCTGGCGACGGTGGAGGACACCTCAGATGATCTGTACGACCAGGTCATGGCGATTAACGTGACGGCCCCCTTTTTCTTGATACAGTCGGCCGGGCCGCATCTGCGTTCAGGGGGGAGCATTATCAACATCTCTTCTGCCCGTACCCGAATTGCGGCGGCTAACCGGGCGGTATATGCCGCGTCAAAAGGTGCCATTAATGTCCTGACCCTCTCGCTGGCACCGGAGTACGGCGCACGCCATATTACTGTTAATGCGATTGCCCCCGGTGTGACGGAAACCGAGATGGTGAAAACGATGCTGGAGGATGCGGCCATTCGCCAGAAAGCGGAGCGTTATTCCGTTTTTTCGCGTCTTGGTCAACCGCAGGATGTCGCGGCGGTGGCGGTGTTTCTTGCCTCGGCGGATGCCCGTTGGATAACGGGGCAGGTGTTGGATGCGTCAGGAGGCTCGTGTCTGTAAACCGCAGGCTACAGCGTGATACCGCCAATAAAAAAGGCGCTTACCGTGAAGGAAGCGCCTTTCTTTAGAGATGAACGGATGAGTATCAGTTCATGCCGTATTTTTTCAGTTTCTTACGCAGCGTACCGCGGTTGATACCCATCATCAGGGCAGCGCGGGTCTGGTTACCGCGGGTGTATTGCATCACCATGTCCAACAGCGGCTGTTCTACTTCAGCCAGTACCAGCTCATACAGGTCATTCACGTCCTGACCATTCAGTTGAGCGAAATAGTTCTTCAGTGCCTGTTTAACCGAGTCGCGCAGGGGTTTTTGGGTTACCTGAGCCTGAGAGTTTACAGTGGAAACGGTCAGTACGTCAGAATTCACGCGTTGTTCGAACATAGTTCTGTCAGCTCTTTTTCTGTTTACGCAAGATTTTCAAAATATGCCTTCAACGCCTCCAGCTGTTCGCTGGCGTCCTCTATGGCGTTGAATGTGCGCCTAAACTGGTCGTTTGGGGCGTGCTCCTGGAGATACCAGGACACGTGTTTACGTGCTATACGAAATCCTTTGCCTGGACCATAAAAGTCGTGCAATTCCCGTATATGCCCGATCAACAAGTGCTTGACCTCTGCCAGTGGCAGGGGCGGCAGCAACTCCCCTGTGTCCAGATAATGCTGGATTTCCCGAAAGATCCAGGGTCTTCCCTGAGCAGCTCGTCCTATCATCAGGGCATCAGCCCCGGTGTAATCAAGAACCGCTCTGGCTTTGCGCGGGTCAGTAATGTCGCCATTCGCGATAACGGGAATGGAAACACTCTGCTTAACTGTCCGAATGCTGTCGTATTCCGCCTCGCCATTGAACAAACACGCACGCGTGCGTCCATGAACGGTCAGCGCCTGAATACCACAATCTTCAGCCAATTTGGCAATCTCTACACAGTTACGGTGCTCTGGTGCCCAGCCGGTACGAATCTTCAGCGTGACCGGTACATCGACAGCATTTACCACCGCTGTCAGGATCTGCTTGACCAACGCTGGATACTGCAACAGCGCGGAACCCGCCATCTTGCGGTTAACCTTTTTGGCCGGGCATCCCATGTTGATGTCAATGATCTGCGCACCGCTTTCGGCGTTGATTCTCGCCGCTTCCGCCATCTCATCTGGATCACCGCCGGCTATCTGTACTGCTCGGATACCGGGCTCATCGCTATGCACCATGCGCAAGCGCGATTTGTCCGAACGCCACACCTCCGGATTGGAAGAGAGCATCTCGGAAACCGTCATTCCAGCGCCCATCGCGTAACAGAGTGCCCGGAAAGGGCGATCGCTTACGCCCGCCATCGGGGCGGCAATCAAACGATTGGGAAGCTGAAATTGTCCAATGCGCATAGACAAAGAGTGACCATACTGTGCCTGCAAGGGCGCGTATATTACGCATTTTTTACGCGATAGGAAAGGCCAAACTTTGAGCAATTGAGCGGAACAGATCAAGGAAATGCTGCATTGCTACTGCGCTGTTTTTATTTTTCCTTTATTAACAGATGGTTATTCTTATTCCGCTGATTTTGTGTACACGCCGGAGAAATTAAACATCCGCCTGAATATGCTGTTTCACCGCATAGAAACAGTGATTGATGGTAAGGGGAGTCGGTTTGTCCAACGAAATATCCGTACGAATCACCTGACGCAACGGCGATGTTCCGTCAGGTGAATACAACGAGGTCAGAGTGGTTTACGGATACCGGTAATGCGGCACCACTCTTCTTTTTCTGCTACCGGGTCGAGCTGGAATTGCGCTTCATAGGCTTGCGCCACACTCTGTGCCTGTGAGGCCAGAATGCCGGACAGACCGAGATGGCCACCTGCTTTTGGCAACACGCTGATAAGCGGTGCCAGCTCGCGCAGCGGGCCTGCCAGGATATTGGCGACCACCACATCGGCAGATAAGTCTTTGGGTTGATCTTTTGGCAGGTACAGCTCCAGCCGTTCAGACACGCCGTTACGCTGCGCGTTATCACGGCTGGCCTGAATCGCCTGTGGGTCGATATCGATGCCGATAGCGTGCGCGGCACCGAGTTTTAGCGCGGCGATGGCCAGAATGCCGGAGCCGCAACCAAAATCGATGACGGTTTTGCCTGCCAGATCCAGCCCGTCGAGCCATTGCAGGCACAACGACGTCGTGGGATGGGTGCCGGTGCCGAATGCCAGACCGGGGTCCAGCATGACGTTGACCGCATTCGGGTCTGGTACGTCACGCCAGCTTGGGCAAATCCACAGGCGCTTGCCGAACTGCATCGGATGAAAGTTTTCCATCCATTCCCGTTCCCAGTCTTTGTCTTCCAGTTGTTCGATTTTGTGCTGGAAACCAGCACCGAGCAGCGGCTCCTGCTCCAGTATGGCTACCACCTCGGCCATGTCGGTTTCGGCGTCGTACAGGCCAATCACGTCGGTATCGCCCCACAAACGGGTTTCACCCGGCAGGGGTTCAAACACCGGCGTGTCATGCGTGTCCTGAAACGTGACTGAGACGGCACCGCTTTCAGACAGCGCGTCGCCTAATTGCTCCGCATGTGCGCCGGAGGTATTAATTTTCAGTTGAATCCACGGCATAGCAGCCTCTGACCTTAAAGTGATGAAGATGCAGCAACCGCTGATGCAGGCTGACGCCCTAAGCGGTTACCCAGAATAAACGCCACCAGGCTTAACAGCAGTGATGGCACAATCGGATGAAAGCCCGCCAGTTGGATATTGAAGCTGGCGAGCAGGGTATAGCTGATAGCCCCACTGAACATCGAACTCAGCGCTCCTGCGGCGTTAGCGCGTTCCCAGTAGAGGCCCAGCACCAGCGGCCACAGGAATACCGCTTCCAGCCCGCCAAACGCTAGCAGGTTCAACCAGATGATCATTTCCGGCGGTCGCCATGACGCCAGCAGTACCAGCAGGCCGAGCAGCAGGGTGGTCAGGCTGGATAGATGGCGGATATAACGCTCGTTGTTGATCTTCTGAGGATAGACGCTCAGGTAGAGATCTTTCACGATCGTGGCGGAAGCCTGGAGCAAATGCGCGTTAATGTTCGACATGATGGCGGCAGTCGGCGCAGCCAGAAAGATCCCGGCGGCCAGCGGTGGCAGCACGGTGAGCATCAGTTCCGGCAATACCTGATCTGGAATGGTCAGGTTTGGCAGGATAGCACGCCCCAGCGCACCAGCCAGATGCATCCCCAGCATCAGTATGCTGATAACCACCGTACCGATCAGGATACCGCGGTGTAGCGCCTTGCTATCGCGATAGGAAATACAGCGCACGGCGGTATTGGGCAGGCCAATCACGCCAAAACACACCAGTATCCAGAATGAAGTCATAAATGGGGCGGACAGGATCTGGTTACTGCCGTGCGGATCGACCAACGCCGGGTTGATCTGCGCCAGTTTGCCGACGGCGGCGGGCAATCCACCTGCGGCGTAGATCACGCCAGCCAGCAGCAACAGCGTACCTATCAGCATCACGATGCCCTGCAATGCATCGTTCAGTACGCTGGCGCGAAAGCCGCCGAACGCGGTGTAGAGCAGGATGGTAATGCCGAAAATCAACAGTCCGACGTTATAGGGCACATGCGCCACGGTTTCCAGCAACCGGGCACCGCCGATGAACTGCACCGCCATCGCGCCGATGAACGCCACCAGCAGGCTTAGGCTGGCAAACCACACCAGCAAGCGGCTGCCGTAGCGGGCGTAGAGCATGTCATTCAGTGTGATGGCGTTATAGCGGCGTGCCAGAATCGCGAATTTCTTACCGAGAATGCTCAGTGACAATAGCATCGTCGGTACCTGAATCATCGACAACAGTACCCAACCTAACCCGTATTTATAGGCCGCACCGGGGCCACCGATAAACGAGCTGGCGCTGACATACGTGCCTATCAGCGTCATCGCCAGTACGAAGCCGCCCATCGAACGGTTGCCGATAAAGTACTCGGTGAGAAAGTTACCCTGCTGGCGACGCCGCCAGGCATAAACGGACAGACCGAATACCAATAACAGGTAAGCTATCAACGGCAGGATGACATCACTTTGCATCGTGATTCTCCAGTGATATGTCGCGGAAGATGACGCGTACCATCAGCCAGCACAGACCGATGAACAGTAGCGGCAGCAGCAGGCAGGCCAGCTCGAACCAGTGCGGCAGGCCCGTCAGGCCGGGATGGTTGTCGGGTAGATAGGCAAAGAGTACCCAGGCCACCAGATAGGCCAGCGTTAGCACCAGTGACCAGCGGGCTTCGCGGTGAGCCTGAAGAAAGCGTTTATCCATGATTTCCCCTCAAGTCCTGCAGGAATCAGTGTTATAGGTGACACAAAACAGGGGATTTTACGGCATGTTAGCCAATTGCCCAGCGAAAATTGGTGTAGTGGCGTAGAACGCGGTGAGCTGTGGGAAACAAAAACGGGCCGACGCAGGCCGACCCGTTTTATTGGTGCAGAGAATTACTGCAGACCGAGTTTCTTCTCCAGATAGTGGATGTTAGTCCCACCATGCTGGAAGTTTTCGTCGGACATGATGCGCATCTGCAATTCCACGTTGGTTTTGATGCCATCGATGATCAGCTCAGCCAACGCATTTTTCATACGGGAAATGGCGATGTCGCGGCTTTCGCCGTAAGTGATCAGCTTGCCGATCATGGAATCGTAATGCGGCGGTACGGTATAGCCCGCATAAATGTGCGATTCCCAACGTACGCCAAAACCGCCCGGTGCGTGGAAACGGGTGATTTTACCTGGGCTTGGCATGAAGGTGTTCGGGTCTTCGGCGTTGATACGGCATTCCACCGCATGACCACGCACTTTCACTTCTTCTTGCTTGATAGACAGCGGCTGACCGGCAGCAATACGCAACTGCTCTTTGATCAGGTCCACACCGGTGATCATTTCGGTTACCGGGTGCTCTACCTGAATACGGGTGTTCATTTCAATGAAATAGAACTCGCCGTTTTCAAACAGGAACTCGAATGTACCCGCGCCACGGTAGTTGATGTCGACACACGCCTTGGCGCAGCGTTCACCGATATAGCGACGCAGATCGGAGGTAATACCCGGTGCTGGCGCTTCTTCCACCACTTTCTGGTGACGACGCTGCATGGAACAGTCGCGCTCCGCCAGATAAATGGCGTTGCCCTGACCATCGGCCAGTACCTGGATTTCCACGTGACGCGGGTTTTCCAGGTATTTTTCCATGTAGACCATGTCGTTGTTGAACGCCGCTTTCGCTTCCGCGCGGGTCATCGCGATCGATTGTTCCAGCTCTTTTTCGCTACGCACGACACGCATACCGCGACCGCCGCCGCCGCCAGAGGCTTTGATAATGACCGGATAACCGATGCGCTTACCGATAGCGCGGTTCTTATCCATGTCGTCGCCCAGCGGGCCGTCAGAACCCGGTACACAGGGAACACCGGCTTTTTTCATGGCGCTGATAGCAGACACTTTGTCGCCCATCAGACGGATGGTGTCAGCGCGCGGGCCGATGAAGATAAAACCGGAACGTTCAACCTGTTCAGCGAAGTCAGCGTTTTCAGACAGGAAACCGTAACCCGGGTGGATAGCCACGGCACCGGTGATTTCCGCTGCTGCGATGATAGCCGGAATATTCAGGTAGCTTTTTGTTGACGGAGCCGGACCGATACACACGGTTTCATCCGCCAGCAATACGTGTTTCAGATCGCGGTCCGCAGTGGAATGCACGGCGACGGTTTTGATGCCCAGTTCTTTACAGGCACGCAAAATGCGCAACGCAATCTCACCACGGTTGGCGATGACAATTTTATCTAGCATGGTAAGCCTCGTTATTCGATGACAACCAATGGCTCGTCAAATTCAACCGGCTGGCCACTTTCAACCAGAATGGCTTTCACCACACCCGCTTTGTCTGCTTCGATCTGGTTCATCATTTTCATGGCTTCAACGATGCACAGAGTATCGCCGACTTTGACCTGCTGGCCGACTTCCACGAACGGTTTCGCGTCCGGGCTCGGCGTACGGTAGAAGGTACCTACCATCGGTGAACGTACTACATGACCGCTGATGGCGGCGGGTGCGGCGGCTTCAGCAGCAGCGGCTGGCGCGGCTACCGGAGCGGCCGCTGGTGCGAACTGCTGCGGCATCGGTGCGTAGGCCTGTTGCATCATCGGGTAGCTACCCGGTGCCGGAGCACGACTGATGCGTACCGACTCTTCACCTTCGGAGATTTCCAGTTCGGCGATGCCGGATTCTTCAACCAGTTCGATCAGTTTCTTGATTTTACGAATATCCATGAATGTGGTTCCGTACTCTTGTTAATTGGAAATGGTTAATTGGACGTTGACAGGCGTTTTACCGCTGTCTGTAAACCATAATGGTATCCATCTGCCCCCAGACCGCAGATCACCCCTGCTGATACATCAGACAGGTAAGAGTGATGACGGAAAGGTTCACGTGCGTACACGTTAGTCAGGTGGATCTCGATAAACGGGATGGCGACCGCCAACAGAGCATCCCGTAGCGCCACACTGGTGTGGGTAAATGCTGCCGGGTTAATCAGAATGAAGTCAGTGTTTCCTCTGGCCTGATGGATACGGTCAATCAGCTCATGTTCCGCATTTGACTGCAGATGGGAAAGCCGCACGTTCAGCGCTGCCGCATCTTGTTCCAGTCGGCTCACGATCTCCGCCAGCGTCGTATGACCGTATTTATCCGGCTCACGGGTTCCCAGCAGATTCAGGTTTGGACCGTTAAGGAGCAAAATGTGAAACTTGTCTGCCATTGTGCTGCTATCTCCCTCGATTGGCTCAGTGGCGCACAACATAACGCGAAGCTATCCGTTTGTCACCCTTTGCGGAGCGAAAATGTCCCTTTCCATCCGCACGGTTTGAACATTATAGCCATATCGTAGCAGTTAGCAGCCAAATACTGGTCTTATCTGCGGAGTTACCCGCGACGCTATTGACAAAATTTTACGAAAATACGCGGAAAATACCGTCTTCTGCGTACAGATAGTGCTGATTAACGACGCCATCGGCGCAACTTCTGGTAGCGAAAAAGCAGCAATATGACGGCAACGGCAGCGTACATGATCGGTAATGGCGACAGCGATTTTACCGACCAAAGATAATGAACAGGGGCTAAGATCGCGACCAGATAAATGAGATTGTGCAGCTTTTGCCAGCCTGATCCCAGTTTTCGCTGTGCTGACTGGGTGGAAGTCACGGTTAATGCCAGCAGTATCAGCCAGCTTGCCATGCCGAGCATCAGGTAAGGGCGCAGAAGAACCTCTTTTCCCAACAAATCGAGATGATTAACCCCCAACTCCAGCAGCGCATAGCTGAGCAGATGTAAGCAAGCCCAGGCAAAACACCACAGCCCCAACAGACGGCGGCAGCGGATCAGCAGCGGCTGTTTACCGTAGCGTGCCAGCGGCGTCACCATCAGTGTCGCCAACAGCAGTTTCAGTGCCATTCTGCCGGTAAAATGCTGAATATCTTTTGCCGGATCGGCGCTGAACGCACCCTGACTAACAGCAAACACCAGCCAGAGTAGCGGCAGGAGCGCCGCCAGATGCAGCACGACTTTCAGAGCGATGATGTGTCGGGAAGTCAGACGCATACCGTCATGTTCCTATTCATGTTCCTATATAGAAGGATGAACGCCCGCAACGCGGCGGAAGTCATAGGTTGAGTCGATCAAAAGTTGGCCCGTAAATCCAGCCCCTGATACAGCGAGGCGACCTGATCGGCATAGCCGTTGAACAATAACGTCGGCTGACGCTGAACGTTCAGTAACCCACCGGCACCGATGACCCGTTCACTGGCTTGCGACCAGCGAGGATGATCGACATTAGGGTTAACGTTGGCGTAAAACCCGTACTCATTGGGTGCCGCCAGATTCCAGGTTGAGGGCGGTTGTTGACGTGTCAGGCTGATATGTACGATGGACTTTATGTTCTTGAAACCGTATTTCCACGGTGTGACCAGCCGTATCGGCGCGCCGTTTTGCGGTGGCAGCGTCTTGCCGTAAACACCAACGGCCAGCAAGGCCAGCGGGTGCATGGCTTCGTCTAAACGCAACCCTTCGACATACGGGTAATCGAGACCACCCCCCATAAAGCTATCTTTTTGGCCAGGCATTTGTGCCGGGTCATACAGGGTTTGAAAGGCGACATAACGGGCATGGCTGGTCGGCTCGGCCAGTTTTATCAATTGAGATAACTCAAACCCGACCCACGGGATCACCATCGACCAGGCTTCGACGCAGCGAAAGCGGTAGATGCGTTCTTCCAGCGGGAAACGGCGGCGAATATCGTCGATATCTAGTGTGATGGGTTTGGCGACTTCACCGTCGATCCGCACCGTCCATCCTTCAGTCTTGAGACCACCCGCGTTAGCGGCAGGGTCGGCTTTATCCAGACCGAATTCATAGAAATTGTTATAACCGGTGACTTTGTCTTCCGGCGTTAGCGCCAGATCAGGGTGCCACTGTGGCGGCTGGCTAAATGTCAGCGGCTTGCCGGGTGGGGCGGCAGGGGCTCGTTTTCCCTGGAACCAGTTGAGCAGGTCGGCGCGGGCGGCGGGTGACAGGCTCAGCGTGGCTGCAGTCAGCCCCAACGCCTTAAGAACGGTGCGGCGCTGATAGAACAGCGATTCTGGCGTCACGTCGGCGCCAGTCAGTTTGCGATGTCTGGACATGGTGAACTCCCGCTTTTGATTATTGGTGTCAGGCTGGGGATTCGCGTTAACGCTACGCCCTGCTGGTGAGTGATGGGCGTGGAAGCAGTATGCGGTGAAATAATGTGGCGGGGAATCGTTCTTTTTTAGCAGGCGGTATATTTTACCGGTTTTTACAAAATAGGAATGAAGACGGGCGAGAGACCGCCCGTCCTAAGGGTTTTCAGTTCGCGCTACCGATGCGTACCAGCGTGCGGCCGGTTACCCGGTTTTCCAATAGCGCGGCGGCGGCGGCGGGAACCTGCTCCAGCGAGATTTCCTGAGTCACCTGCTGGTAGAAGGAGTCGGGCAGCAGTGTCGCCAGACGACGCCAGGCTTCCTGACGACGTGCGCGTGGCGTCATCACCGAATCGACACCTTGCAGGCGCACGTTGCGCAGAATGAATGGCATCACCGTGGTGGGCAGTGAGACGCCAGCCGCCAGCCCGCAGGCGGCAACGGTGGCACCATAATGCATTTGGGCCAGCAGCGTTGCCAGTACCTGGTCGCCTGCCGTGTCGATAGCCCCCGCCCAACGCTGTTTTTCCAGCGGACGACCAACTGTAGCGAATTCTGCGCGGTCCAGTACCTGATGGGCACCAAGTTGCTGCAGATAGGCGCTATTGTCCGCCCGGCCGCTGATAGCCGTTACCTGATATCCCAGCGCATGCAGCAGCGCGACGGCAGTACTGCCGACGCCGCCGCTGGCACCGCTGACGACCACATCGCCACTCGCCGGGGTGACGCCACCTTCTTCCAGCGCCATCACGCACAGCATTGCGGTAAACCCGGCGGTGCCGATGATCATCGTCTGACGCGGTGTCAGGCCCTGTGGCAATGGCACCAACCAGTCAGCCTGGACGCGAGCCTGTTCTGCCAGACCACCCCAATGATTTTCACCCACGCCCCAACCGGTCAGCACCACAGACTGCCCGGCCTGAAAATCCGGATGAGCGCTATGGCGCACGGTGCCGGCAAAATCGATGCCCGGCACCATCGGGAACTGGCGAATGATTTTACCTTTGCCAGTAATCGCCAATGCATCCTTATAATTAATGCCGGACCAATCGACGTCGACAGTGACATCGCCATCAGGTAATTGTGATGGTTCAATAGTACTAACGTTGGCTACTGTCTGGCCGTCTTGCTGCCCGAGCACGATTGCACGCATAAAAACTCTCCTTATCGGGGACAAAAATAGAGGTAAATCATTTAAGGACTATATTTGTAACGGGTAGTATGCGAACTGATAAATCGCAAACAACACACAAGTCTCTCATGAAAGCACTTTTCAATTCATTGATACGGAGTTAGGCGCAGGGATGGGGTTGACTGCCAGAATATCAATAGTAATGACGCTGCTGACGACACTGGCCGTGGGTCTGGTGTTGGCCAGTAGCATTTTTAGTTTTGTGTGTTATAGCCAGCAACGGATGGATCATCAGCTCAGGGCCGTGGCGGCGAGCATTGATCAGGCCCTGTTGGTTCAGGCTCCCGATAATATCCAGTTCTGGTTGCCCGCGGTGATGAAGGCGGCAGGCATTGTGGAACTGGATCTGCGCGACGGCCATGAAAGGCTCTACTGGCTACGGTTACCAGAAGTCATGTCTGACGGTGGGGAGCGGGCCTTGCTGTACCGGCACACCAGCTTATCGCTGTTGCACCACGCGGACGTCAAGGTCAACGTCACCTACGTTGATCCGTTATTTGGCATGCCACGTTATCTTAAATCCGCGTTGTCGATTGTGTTGACGATACTGCTGATCGCGATAATCGTCTTTCATGGCGTGCGCTGGCTGCGACGGCAGATGGCCGGGCAGGAACAGTTAGAGGCCCGCGCCCGGCGGATTTTGGCCGGTGAGCGCGATACCGTGATGCATGGCTCGGTGCATGAGTGGCCTGCGATGGCCAGTGGCGCGCTGGACCAGTTGCTGCTGGATTTGGCCGAAGCGCGTGAGGCCCGTAGCCGGGTCGATACCCTGATTCGATCATTCGCGGCGCAGGATTCGCAAACCGGCTTGAATAACCGGTTATTTTTTGAAAATCAGCTCGCGACGCAACTGGACGACACGGAAGACGTCGGCACCCATGGCGTAGTGATGATGATTCGCCTGCCGGACTTCGACACCTTGCAGGAAACGCACGGTTATGGCGGTGTACTTGATGAGTATCGCAATACCCTGATTAACCTGTTGTCCACGTTTGTCTTACGCTACCCCGCCGCGCTGCTGGCGCGCTATTACCACAGTGATTTCACGGTACTGCTGCCGCATTGCAACCTGAAAGAAGCGGACTGCATCGCCAGTCAACTGGTGAAAGCCATTGATATCTTGCCGACGACCTCGCTTATCGATCGGGAAGATATTTTGCACATCGGCATTTCTGCCTACCACGGCGGGCAAACCACCGAACAGGTAATGGAATGTGTGGAGGACGCGACCCGCAACGCGGTATTGCAGGGGGGGAATGGATGGTGTGTGTATGACCGTCGGGTACCGGAAAAAGGCCGGGGTAGCGTGAAGTGGCGAACGCTGCTGGAACACACCCTGTTGCGCGGCGGGCCTCGTTTGTATCAAAAACCGGCGATTACCCGTGAAGGCGGGGTACACCACCGGGAAATGTTTAGCCGAATTTATGATGGCACCCAGGAATTGCTGGAGGCCGAGTACATGCCGCTGGTGCGCCAGCTTGGCCTGACCTCCGGTTATGACCGGCAGTTGATCAGCCGGGTGATTGCCCTGACCGTCAGCTGGCAGGATTCGGTACTGGCTTTCCCGATTACGGTGGATTCGCTGCTGCAACGGCCGTTCCTGCGCTGGCTGCGCGAAACCTTACTCCAGTGTCCGAAAAAGCAACGTACGCGATTATTGTTTGAACTTGCCGAGGCGGATGTGTGTCAATATATCGGCCGTTTGCGCCCGATACTGGCGATGATAACGGGTTTGGGTTGCCGACTGGCGGTGACGCAGGCCGGGCTGACGCTGGTCAGCACCGCCTACATCAAGTCCCTGCAGGTGGAGGTGATCAAGCTCCATCCGGGGTTGGTGCGTAGTCTGCATAAGCGGCCGGAGAATCAGCTGTTTGTCAGTAGCCTGACCGAAGCGTGCAAGGGCACAAACGCCCATGTGTTCGCCTCCGGTGTGCGTACGCGTGAGGAGTGGCAGACGTTGCTGGATAAAGGCGTTTGCGGCGGACAGGGCGATCTGTTCGCGTTGTCGGAACCTGTGAGTAACACGCTGAAAAAATATTCACCACGTACGCATGTTTGATGTCAAAATCCGAACAAACTAGCGTAGAATGTTGGCGCCATAGCGTTGCTGACCGGTTTGCTGAACGGGCTAGCGCGCACGAAAATGTTAGATTTTATGTCGGTGGTTCGTGCAATTTTCGGGGGCAGCTCGCGAGAACCCCAGTCGCTGCCAGAAGGGTAGCCGTTCTGCAGGCATTCATTATCATGGCAATTTACGTAAACATCATTTTTTCACCGTAGCAGAGCCGGTTAGCGCCTTGTCGCTGCTGCGTGTGGTTGGTACAGTAAGCGGATTTCATTTCCGCCCCCAGCTTGCAGGATTATCCTTTAGTTATGTTTAAGAAATTTCGTGGCATGTTTTCCAACGACTTGTCCATCGACCTGGGTACCGCCAATACCCTGATTTATGTAAAAGGACAAGGCATTGTACTGAACGAGCCTTCCGTGGTGGCTATTCGCCAGGATCGTGCCGGTTCTCCTAAAAGCGTGGCCGCCGTTGGTCATGAAGCCAAACAAATGTTGGGCCGTACACCGGGTAATATTGCAGCCATTCGTCCGATGAAAGACGGTGTGATCGCCGATTTCTTCGTTACCGAAAAAATGCTGCAGCATTTTATCAAGCAGGTGCACAGCAACAGCTTTATGCGCCCGAGCCCGCGTGTGCTGGTGTGTGTGCCGGTAGGCGCAACCCAGGTTGAACGTCGTGCTATCCGCGAATCCGCTCAGGGCGCTGGCGCCCGTGAAGTGTTCCTGATTGAGGAACCGATGGCGGCTGCGATCGGTGCAGGTTTGCCGGTATCTGAAGCAACCGGTTCTATGGTGGTGGATATCGGTGGTGGTACGACCGAAGTCGCGGTGATCTCCCTGAACGGCGTGGTGTATTCCTCCTCCGTGCGTATCGGTGGTGACCGTTTCGATGAAGCCATCATCAACTATGTTCGCCGTAACTACGGCTCGTTGATCGGTGAAGCTACCGCTGAACGTATTAAGCATGAAATCGGTTCTGCCTATCCGGGCGACGAAGTGCGCGAAATCGAAGTGCGCGGTCGTAACCTGGCGGAAGGCGTACCACGCGGTTTCAACCTCAACTCCAATGAAATTCTGGAAGCGTTGCAGGAACCGCTGACCGGTATCGTCAGCGCCGTCATGGTGGCACTGGAGCAGTGCCCGCCGGAACTGGCGTCCGATATTTCTGAGCGCGGTATGGTGTTGACCGGCGGTGGCGCGTTGCTGCGCAACCTCGATCGCCTGCTGATGGAAGAAACCGGCATTCCTGTCGTGGTGGCGGAAGACCCGTTGACCTGCGTAGCGCGCGGCGGTGGTAAGGCGTTGGAAATGATCGACATGCATGGCGGCGATTTGTTCAGCGAAGAATAAACCGGCCAGAGTAAAGAAGGGGGACCTATCGCATGGATGAAAATCTGTTGGATTCATCCCGCGTGGTAGCCCCCTTTTTATTGTCGAGGAATACGCAATTTTATGAAGCCGATTTTTAGCCGGGGCCCCTCCCTGCAACTGCGCCTTTTTCTTACTGTCATTACCGCAATTGTGATTATCTTTGCTGACAGTCGGCTCGGTACGTTTGTCAAAATCAGAACGTACATGGACACTGCCGTCAGCCCTTTCTATTTTCTGGCTAATGGCCCGCGTGCCATGCTGGATAAGCTGTCTGCCAATCTGACCTCTCATGAGCAACTGGAGCGTGAAAATATAGCGCTGCGCCAGGAATTGTTGCTGAAAAACAGCGATCTGCTGTTGATGGGGCAATTCCGTCAGGAAAACGCCCGCCTGCGTGAACTGCTAGGATCCCCGCTGCGTCAGGAAGAGCAGAAGATGGTCACACAGGTGCTCTCCTCGGGTACCGACCCTTACAGCGATCAAGTGGTGATCGACAAAGGGAATGTCAACGGTGTGTACGAAGGGCAGCCAGTCATCAGCGATAAAGGTGTGGTCGGTCAGGTTGTCGCCGTAGGGCAATTTACCAGCCGCGTACTGCTGATTTGTGACGCCTCTCATGCGCTGCCGATTCAGGTGCTGCGCAACGATATCCGCGTTATCGCCGCCGGTAATGGCTGCAACGAAGATTTGCAACTGGAACACCTGCCCAACAATACCGATATCCGGGTGGGTGATGTTCTGGTCACCTCCGGTCTGGGGGGACGTTTTCCGGAAGGGTACCCGGTTGCCGTGGTTTCATCCGTGAAAGTGGATACCCAGCGTGCTTATACCGTGATTCAGGCACGCCCGACCGCTGAATTGCAGCGTTTGCGTTATCTGTTGCTGATGTGGGGTGTAGACAGCAATTCCCGTGCTGCGTTGCCGCCAGATGAGGTGCATCAGGTGGCGAATGAGCGTCTGATGCAGATGATGCCGCACGTACTGCCATCGCCGGAAGAAATGGGGCCACCAGCCCCGCCGTCAGCCAATACGCCAGCGCCTGATTTTGTCGGCCCGCCCGCACCGCCTGCGAAAGTCGCTCCAGCGAAAGCGTCATCGGCGAGATCCTCATCCGTGAAAGCGAATGGTAATGCGCCATCTAAACCGACGAATCAGGCGACGCCGCCGCAGGGAACGACGCCTGCGCCCGTTACGTCGGGAGGAAACCGATGAGTAGCTATCATCGTCAAGGTTACTGGATTATCTGGCTCTCTTTTCTGGTCGCGATGGTCTTGCAGATCATGCCCTGGCCGGACGATCTGTACATGTACCGCCCTTCCTGGCTGACGCTGGTGTTGATTTACTGGGTGATGGCGTTGCCGCATCGGGTTAACGTCGGAACCGGGTTTGTTCTGGGCATGGTAACCGACCTGATTCTCGGTTCTACGCTGGGGGTTCGGGCGTTGGGGCTTAGCATCGTCGCCTATCTGGTGGCATTCAAATTCCAGTTGTTCCGTAACATGGCGTTATGGCAGCAGGCGTTGATCGTTATGCTGTTGTCGCTGGTGCTGGATTTAGTGGTGTTTTGGGCTGAGTTCCTGGTGATCAATGTCTCTTTACGACCGGAAATTTTCTGGAATAGTGTGGTCGACGGGGTGCTGTGGCCGTGGCTGTTCCTGCTGATGCGCAAGATTCGTCGCCAGTTTGCTATTCAATAACCAGAAAATAATAAGAGAAATGTGATGATCGATCTGTATCTGGCTTCTGCGTCGCCCCGCCGTCGAGAGTTGCTAACCCTGCTGGAGTTGTCGTTCGATATCGTGAAGATTGATGTCGCCGAGCAGCGTCAGCCCGGTGAAGCGCCGGAACAGTATGTCAGCCGTCTGGCGCACGACAAGGCGTCGGCTGGCGTCGTGGTGGCACCGCTGGATTTGCCGGTGCTGGGTGCGGATACGATTGTGGTGCTAAACGGTCAGGTGCTGGAAAAACCCCGGGATGAAGACGATGCTGTTCGCATTCTGCGATCGTTGTCGGGTCAGCGTCATCAGGTGATGACGGCGCTGACGCTGGCAGACCGCAGTGAGAGCGTATCGGCGCGTGTCGTCACCGAGGTGCAATTCCGCACGCTTTCCGATGACGAAATTAGACGCTATATCGCCAGCGGCGAACCGATGGATAAAGCGGGCGCTTACGGTATTCAGGGAAAAGGCGGATGTTTCGTTAAATCGATTTTCGGGAGTTACCACGCCGTGGTAGGGTTGCCATTGGTGGAAACGCTTGAATTGTTCACACATTTTTCTGCACAGCGTAAAGAACGAGGAACCCATGACCGCTGAATTGCTGGTAAATATTACCCCTTCAGAAACGCGTGTCGCCTATATCGACGGCGGCATCTTGCAGGAAATCCATATTGAACGTGAAGCCCGGCGCGGGATTGTCGGCAATATTTATAAAGGTCGCGTCAGCCGTGTGTTGCCGGGGATGCAGGCTGCCTTCGTCGATATCGGTCTGGATAAGGCGGCGTTTCTGCACGCGTCCGATATCATGCCGCATACCGAATGCGTAGCAGGCGACGAGCAGAAAAACTTTCATGTACGCGATATCGCCGAGCTGGTGCGTCAGGGGCAGGATTTAATGGTACAGGTGGTGAAAGACCCGCTTGGCACCAAGGGCGCGCGTCTGACCACCGATATCACGTTGCCGTCGCGTTATCTGGTTTTCATGCCGGGGGCTTCCCATGTCGGCGTTTCTCAGCGTATTGAAAGTGAAGCTGAGCGCGAGCGCCTGAAAAAGACGGTAGCCGATTACTGCGACGAGCAGGGCGGTTTTATCATCCGTACCGCCGCCGAAGGCGTGGGTGAAGAAGAACTGGCACAGGATGCCGCCTTCCTCAAGCGCTTGTGGACCAAGGTGATGGAGCGTAAAAAACGCAACCAGACCAAGTGCAAATTGTACGGTGAACTGGCCCTGGCACACCGTATTCTGCGGGATTTTGCCGGTGCATCGTTGGATCGCATCCGCGTTGATTCAAAGCTGACGTACGATTCCCTGCTGGAGTTCACTGCGGAATATATCCCGGAGATGACCAGCAAGCTGGAGCACTACAGCGGCAAGCAGCCGATTTTCGACCTGTACGACGTCGAAAACGAGATTCAGCGGGCGCTGGATCGCAAGGTGGAACTGAAATCCGGCGGCTACCTGATTATCGACCAGACGGAAGCGATGACTACCATCGACATCAACACCGGCGCGTTTGTGGGCCACCGCAATCTGGACGAAACCATTTTTAACACCAATATCGAAGCGACGCAGGCAATCGCTCGTCAGCTTCGGCTGCGCAATCTGGGTGGCATTATCATCATCGATTTCATCGATATGGCGAATGAAGATCACCGCCGCCGCGTACTGCATTCGCTGGAGCAGGCACTCAGCAAGGATCGGGTCAAAACCGGTATCAGCGGCTTCTCTCAATTGGGACTGGTGGAGATGACGCGTAAGCGCACCCGTGAGAGCATAGAACATGTGTTATGCAGCGAGTGTCCAACCTGTCACGGTCGTGGGTCGGTCAAAACCGTGGAAACCGTGTGCTATGAAATCATGCGCGAAGTCGTGCGTGTGCATCATGCCTATGACTCTGATCGTTTCCTGGTCTACGCTTCACCTGCGGTGGGCGAGGCACTAAAAAGCGACGAATCACATGCGCTGGCGGAAGTGGAAATTTTCGTCGGCAAACAGGTCAAGGTTCAGATAGAACCCCTGTACAGTCAGGAACAGTTTGATGTGGTCATGATGTAACGTCATGCCGCCCGTCGCCGGATACTGGTTGACGGGTTTTCTCTGTGACGGTTTTCGCTCGTCGCCGGTGATGAATAATGAAGGAGACAGGTGTGAGGCGACTGCCCGGCATAAAGCGATTGCCTGGAATAGTAGCAGCGACGGGTGCCGTTCTGGTTGTGCTGGCCGCGTTGCTGGTCAGCGGCCTGAGAATGGTGCTGCCGACGTTGGATACTTTCCGGCCACAGATCGTGGCCTGGGCACAGTCTGCCACCGGTTTGCCGATGGAAGTGGATAGCCTCAGCGGCAGTTGGGAAACCTTTGGGCCGACGCTGGATATCACTAACCTGCGAATTCATCATCCCGATGCCGAGTGGCAATCCGAGCGCATTTCAGTGGCGCTGGATGTCTGGCAGTCATTGCTGCATTTGAAGTGGAAATTCCGCGATCTTACGTTTTATCACCTGCAACTCGACCTCAAAAAACCGATCGACCCTGAGAGACAGCGCACCCGTAGCTGGGAGCCTGATCAACTTGGCTCGCTGTTTCTGCGCCAGTTCGATCACTTCGATCTACGCAATAGCCGCATCCGCTTTCTGACGCCGTCGGGCTCTCAGGCTGAGTTACAAATCCCCCAATTGACCTGGCTGAACGGTAAAAACCGGCACCGTGCGGAAGGGCAGATTAGTTTATCGAGTTTCAATGGCCAGCACGGTGTGGTGCAGGTCCGCATGGATTTGCGTGATGAACAGGGCTGGCTGAATAACGGCGTGGTGTATCTGCAAGCCGATAACATCGACATGAAACCGTGGCTGGGCCGTTGGATCCGCAGTAACACCGGTCTGGAGAGTGCCAGGTTCAGCTTGGCCGCCTGGTTGCAGGTGCGAGAAGGCGATATTTACGGCGGCGACCTGCTGCTCAATCAGGGTGATGCCAGTTGGCGCGATGGCGACACCTTGCACCAGTTAGGGGTTAACGGCCTGGCGTTGCACGTCAGTCGTTACCAGAGCGGTTGGCAGTTGGATGTACCGTCGCTGAATCTGTCCACCGATGGTGTCGCGTGGCCGAAAGGGCAACTGTCTGCGTTGTGGCAGCCGGAAGATACCCAGCTACTGGGCCCTGATCGCTCAGCTGAGTTGCGTATTCGTGGCCGTCATCTGGCGCTGGAGCGGCTGGGACCGTTGCTGCCGTTGCTCAGTACCACCACGCCGGAGCTAAAAAACCGTTGGCAGGCGTTGCAACCGCAAGGGCAACTGACCACGCTGGCGCTGGATATTCCGTTACAACAGCCGGAGCAAACCCGTTTTCAGGTGAGCTGGCAGGATGTCGGTTGGAAAAACTGGCAATTGTTGCCAGGCGCCAATCATGTCTCTGGTGATGCAGTCGGTAGTCTGGCGCGTGGGCGGACAAAGGTGAGCCTGACGCAGAGTACGTTGCCGTATCAGGACATGTTCCGTGCACCGCTGGATATTCAGCAGGCGAACGCCACGCTGGACTGGCGTAATGACGCACAAGGCTGGGAATTGTGGGGGCAGGGGCTGGACGTGCGCTCTCATTCGCTGTGGGCGAATGGGGATTTCCATTACCGTCACCCGGCTCAGGGAGAACCCCGGCTGGATATTCTTGCCGGGATCCGGCTTGGTGATGCGGCTGACGCCTGGCGCTACTACCCCGAGTATTTCATGGGCAAAAACCTGGTGGATTACCTGACCGGCGCTATCAAATCCGGTCAGGTGGACAACGCCACACTGGTATTCGCGGGGAATCCGGCGCAGTTTCCGTTCGAGCATCAGGAAGGGCAGTTTCAGGTTTGGGTGCCGCTTGAGAAGTCACGCTTTGAGTTTCAGCCCGGCTGGCCTGCGCTGGATGACCTGAATATCACACTGAATTTCCTTAACAACGGCTTGTGGATGCAGGCACCGCAGATAAAGCTGGGCGATGCCGACGGGCACAACATCAACGCCATCATTCCGGATTACAGCAAAGAGAAGTTGTTGATCGACGGCGATATCAGCGGAAGCGGTAAAGAAGTGAGCGATTACTTCGATCAAACGCCCATGAAGGACTCGATTGGTAGCGCGTTGACGCAAATCCAGATTGGCGGAGAGGTTCAGGGGAATCTGCATCTGGATATTCCGCTCAATGGTGGGCAGGTAAAAGCCAGTGGCGATGTCGCATTAAATAATAACCCACTGTTTATCAAGCCATTGGATGTCTCACTCCAGTCAGTCAGCGGGCGATTCCACTACGATAACGGTAATCTTGCCAGCCAGACGTTGCAGGCGCGCTGGCTTGATCAGCCACTCACGTTCAACTTTTCGACCCAGGAGCAGGAAAAGGCGTTTCTGGTGAATGTCGGGTTGCAGGGCAGTTGGGCGTTGTCCCGCTTGCCGGGGCTACCCAAACCGGTAGTCGCGTCGTTAGACGGCAATACCGGCTGGCAGGGTAACGTACAGGTCACTCTGCCACGTCACGGCCCCGCCAGTTATGACGTTGCTGTGCACGGCGATCTCAAAGAAGTAAGTAGCCACTTACCTTCTCCCTTGAATAAAGCGGGAGGTACTGCGCTGGGGCTTCAGGTGAACGCCAAAGGGGATGAGCGTGGTTTCTCGCTTGGCGGTACCCTGGGGAAAAAACAGTCCTTCAACAGCCAGTGGCTGCTGAAAGACAGCAAAGTCATGCTGGTGCGAGCCGCCTGGCAGGAAGGCGCGAAACCGCCTTCGCTGCCGGACGATTCATCGCTGACACTGGCATTGCCACCGCTGGATGGCGAGCGCTGGCTGGCGCTGTTGCCCGGTGTACGCAACGCAGCCAGTGCACAGGCAGGAGCCAGCCGTTTCCAGTGGCCGGAGCGGGTCACGCTGACGACGCCAGAATTGAAGGTACTGGGCCAGCAATGGCATGACCTGATGTTTACCAGTCGTACCCAGAACGGCGGCCGTGAAATCACCGCTGCCGGCAGAGAGATTGACGGTCGATTGCTGATTCCCGCCGCTGGGCAGTGGCGCAGCGATGTGCGCTATCTGTATTACAACCCGCAATGGCAGGGGGATGATGCCACCAACCCAGCCGCGCTGGCGGAGAAAAAATCACCGCTCAATGATCCCAGTATTCGCTTTGAAGACTTACCGGCACTGCAGTTCGAGTGCCGTGAATGCTGGCTGATGGGGCAGAATATCGGGCAGGTGAGAGGCGCATTGCAACCAGAACCCAACAAGCTGGTGCTGACCAATGGGTTGGTTGATAACGGCAAAGCCAAATTAACGCTGGACGGCAGCTGGCAGGAAAGCGGCGAAGGCACCCGCACGGCGATAAAAGGGCAGTTGTCTGGCAACAGCCTGAGTGACAATGCTGACTGGCTGGGGCTGGCAACACCGTTGCGTGCCGGGGCGTTCAAGATCGACTATGACCTGTACTGGCGCGGCTCGCCGTGGGCTCCGCATATCCCGAGCCTGAGCGGTATTTTGAAAACCGATATCGGCAAGGGTGAGATTGTTAACGTCGGTACCGGTCAGGCCGGGCAATTATTACGTCTGGTGAGTTTCGATGCACTGCTGCGTAAGCTACAGTTTGATTTCAGCGATACGTTCGGTAAAGGGTTTTACTTCGATTCGGTTCGCAGCACGGCGTGGATAAAAGATGGCGTGCTACACACCGATAATCTGCTGGTGGACGGCCTCGAGGCGGATATCGCCATGAAGGGTGATGTTGACCTGGTGAAGCGTGATATTTCGATGGAGGCGGTGGTGGCGCCGGAAATTTCCGCTACCGTCGGTGTGGCCACGGCCTTTGCGGTGAACCCGGTTATCGGGGCGGCGGTGTTTGCCGCCAGTAAAGTGCTGGGGCCGCTGTGGAGTAAAATTTCCCTGATTCGTTACCACATTTCCGGTAGTGTGGATCAACCAAAGATTCAGGAAGTAGTGCGTGAACCGCAAAAAGCCAATGCCGCCGGTGCGGCAGGCCAGTAACGGCGGTCTGGTTATCTGAGACATTGACAATAAGAGTGACATTCTATGAGTCTGACATTTGTCAGTGAGCAATTACTCACGGCTAATAAACTGAGCCATCAGGATTTACAGTCCATTCTGGGTACGTTGAGTGAGCGGCGTCTTGATTACGCCGATCTGTATTTTCAGTCGAGTTACCACGAGTCCTGGGTGCTGGAAGACCGCATTATCAAGGACGGTTCTTATCATATCGACCAAGGGGTCGGGATCCGCGCTATCAGCGGGGAAAAGACCGGTTTTGCCTACGCTGACCAGATAACGCTCAATGCGTTGCAGCAAAGCGCGCAGGCGGCACGCAGCATTGTGCGTGAGCAGGGTAACGGCACGGTGAAAACGCTGGGTGAGGTGCCGCATCGTGGTCTGTACCCGCAAGCTAACCCACTGGATAGTCTGAGTCGTGAAGATAAGATTGCCCTGTTGCAACGCGTTGACGCCACCGCCCGAGCGGCCGATTCGCGCGTGCAGGAAGTCACCGCCAGTTTAACCGGCGTGTATGAACTGGTATTGGTGGCCGCTACCGATGGCACGCTGGCGGCGGATGTCCGTCCGTTGGTACGCTTATCCGTCAGTGTGTTGGTGGAAGAGGATGGCCGTCGTGAACGTGGTTCGAGCGGCGGTGGTGCACGTACCGGTTACGATTATTTCTGGCAGCAGGCCGATGGTGAAGCACGGGCGGAAGCCTGGGCTAAAGAAGCGGTGCGTATGGCGCTGGTGAATTTGTCGGCGGTCGCGGCACCGGCCGGGTCAATGCCAGTGGTGCTGGGCGCAGGCTGGCCAGGCGTGTTGTTGCACGAAGCAGTCGGGCACGGTCTGGAAGGCGATTTTAACCGTCGCGGTACCTCGGTGTTCAGTGGTCAGGTCGGCAAGCTGGTGGCGTCCGAGCTATGTACGGTGGTGGATGACGGCACGCTGGAAGGGCGTCGCGGTTCACTGGCGATGGACGATGAAGGCGTTCCCGGCCAATACAATGTGCTGATCGAAAACGGCGTCCTCAAAGGCTACATGCAGGATAAGCTGAATGCCCGTCTGATGGGCGTCGCGCCGACCGGCAACGGCCGCCGCGAATCTTACGCGCATCTGCCGATGCCAAGGATGACCAACACCTACATGCTGGCCGGTCAATCGACCCCCGAGGAGATTATCGCCAGCGTGGAATATGGCCTGTATGCGCCGAACTTTGGCGGTGGTCAGGTGGATATTACCTCCGGTAAATTTGTGTTCTCCACGTCTGAAGCGTATTTGATTGAGAAGGGACGCGTGACCACGCCGGTGAAAGGAGCGACGTTAATTGGCTCCGGTATTGAGGCCATGCAGCAGATCTCGATGGTCGGCAACGATCTGGCGCTGGACAGAGGCGTCGGGGTGTGCGGCAAAGAAGGGCAAAGCCTGCCGGTAGGCGTCGGTCAGCCAACGTTGAAGCTCGATAGCATTACGGTAGGCGGTACCGCCTGAGTGAGGCGATGCAACTAGACGTGATGCAACTAGAAGTTATGCAACTAGAAGTTATGCAACTAATAGTATGAATGCAGGCCGCCTTTGCGCGGCCTGCGTTATTTCTGCGGTAGCCCGGTTTGCGGGTGCTCCTGCCGGTATCCCTGATAAATCAGCGCCACCTTGTTGAAGTACTCAGTCAGGTAGTTGATGCACACCTGAACTTTCAGCGGCAGGTTGTCGCGGCGGGTATAAAGTGCGTACACCGGGCGTGGATCGGAGTGGTAGCGCGAAAAGAGGATTTCTATCTCGCCACGTTTGATCTCTTCAAATACCCACATTAACGGTACATAAGCGATGCCAGCGCCGTTTTTCAGCCAGCGAATCAGCGTAACCGGGTCATTGGTGACGAAGCGCCCTTGCGGCGTCAGTCGGGTGGTGATGCCTTCCGGGGCGATCAGTTCGAATTCGCTGTCCGGGCGAACGCTGTATTCGAGCCAGGAGGCGTTGCTTACATCACCGGGTTTTTCCGGCGTGGTATGTTGGGCCAGATAGCTTTTGGCGGCGCACACCACCATGGGCATCGAACCCAGGCGGGTGCTATACAGGCTGGAATCCTGCAACGCGCCGACGCGAATAACGATATCCAGCCCATCGGCAATCAGGTCTGGTGCTGGGATCCCACACACCAGATTAACTGATAATCCGGGGTACTCCTTTAGCATTTCTGTGGTCATCGTGGCCAGTACGTTTTGCGCCATGGTGGAGGAACTGCCGATGCGCAAGGTACCGATTGGCGTATTGTTGAACGCGTATAACTGCTCATGCACTTCATGGGCTTCGTGCAGCATACGTCGGCAGCCGTGGTAATAGATCCTGCCTGCTTCCGTCAGCCCGATGCTACGGGTGCTGCGGTTGAGCAGCTTCACCTGTAGTTCATCTTCCAGCCGGGTCACCGTCTGACTGACGGCGGAGACGCTCATTGCCAGTTGGCGTGCGGCGGCGGTAAACGAGCCGAATTCCACCACGCTGGCGAACACTGACATACTCTTTAATCGTTCCATTGTTAACCCTGGCTTAAAAGTGATTTAGATCACGCTGCGTAGATAACACAATAATAACGTTTCATAATATAGCTTGTCTGGCTACACCGCGTGGCCTTGATTACCCGTCTTCACTGCTGTGGTTGTTTCAAAGGGTTAAAAACGCTGATGTAACATGGTAAGCGATACCCATTACACCAGAACCCACCATCGCGATTATTCAGTTAATGCTCTGTTTTCATTCGTCGGCAACCCTGTTGGCGGAAACGGACGTTCATCCTGTTTTCCCGGTCTTCCCGGTGTTTCAGGAGACGGGCGAGAGTGGCACGTGGTGAGGGGAAAATGGGGAATATAAGGAAAAGAGGATGAATTCACTCCCGGTTATGGTGCTGTTTGGTTTGTCGTTTCCACCGGTATTTTTTGTACTGCTGGTGACGCTGGCGTTATTTTTTGTCTGCATTCGGCTGCTGCATCCCACGGGGATTTATGACCTGGTGTGGCACCCGGCCTTGTTTAATACCGCACTGTTTATCTGCCTGTTCTATCTGCTGTTCCGTTTCGGTCTTTGAGGTTGTTGTGAAAACATCTGTTGTGAAAGTGATTTTCAAAAAATTCAGCCGCATGGCAATAACACTGTTACTGGTGTTGTTGGCGGCGGTAGCACTGGTGCGCGTATGGTCGTTTTACACCGAATCCCCCTGGACGCGTGACGCTCGTTTTAGCGCCGATGTCGTCGCGATAGCCCCTGATGTCAGCGGCCTGTTGACCGAGGTAAAAGTGCAGGATAACCAGCCGGTGAAACAAGGCGATGTGTTGTTCGTCATCGATCAACCACGTTACCAGCAGGCGCTGGAAGAGGCTCAGGCTGATGTGGGCTATTATCAGGCGCTGGTCGATGAGAAAAAACGAGAGTCGGCGCGCCGTTTACACCTCGGCGTGCAGGCGATGTCGCGCGAAGAAATAGAACAATCCGGCAATGCGTTGCAGACCACGCAGCACCAACTGGCGAAGGCACAGGCGGAGCTGGAACAGGCGAAGCTCGATCTGGCGCGCACAGTGGTGAGAGCCCCGTCGGATGGCTGGGTCACCAATTTACATGTGCATGCCGGTGAGTTCATTACCCGTGGTTCTACGGCGGTGGCGCTGGTGAAGAAAGACTCGTTCTATCTGCTGGCCTACATGGAAGAAACCAAGCTGGCGGGTGTACGTCCCGGTTATCGGGTGGAAATCACGCCGCTGGGCAGCAACCAGATTTTGTTCGGCTCGGTGGACAGCATCGCGGCGGGGGTCACCAACAGCAGCAGTTCCTCTGATATCAAAGGACTGGCGACGGTGGACTCCAATCTGGAATGGGTGCGGCTGGCGCAACGGGTACCGGTAAAAATTCGCCTCGACCGGCAATGGGGCGACCTGTATCCGGCTGGAACCACCGCCACCGTGGTGGTGACCGGTGAGCATACCCGTAACACCACGCCGATGTCGCCGTTATTGCAACTGCTGCATCGCCTGCGTGAGTTCGGCTAAGCGAGCCCCCTTATGATCAACAGTCCCGCGTTTTTGCGTCTGCGGTTTGCGTTCAAACTCAGTACCGCCATCGTGTTGTCGCTGGTACTGGGCTTTCACCTGCAACTGGAAACCCCGCGCTGGGCGGCCCTTACCGCCGCTATTGTGGCGGCGGGTCCGGCTTTTGTGGCTGGCGGAGATCCGTTTTCCGGCGCTATTCGTCACCGTGGCATGCTCAGGGTGATCGGTACGTTTATCGGCTGTATTGGGGCGTTGGTGATTATCATTGCCACGGTTCGGGCACCGGCGTTGATGCTGCTGCTGTGCTGCTTGTGGGCCGGTGTCTGTGTATGGATTTCGTCGCTGGTAAAAGTAGAGAACGCCTATGTGTTTGCGCTGGCAGGCTACACGACGCTGATTATTATCGTGACCAGCCAGAGTGAGCCGTTGCGTATTTTGCAATTTGCGGTGGAACGGTGCAGCGAAATCGTGCTGGGTATCGTGTGTGCCATTCTGGCTGACCTGCTGTTTTCGCCCCGTTCGATCAAGCAAGAGATCGACCGTGCGGTGGAGGAACTGTTGGTCGGGCAATATCACTTGCTGCAACGTTGCGTGAATGGCATATCGAAAGAGGAACTGGACGCCGTCTGGAACGGTCTGGTGCGTAAAACCCACGCCATCAATGGGATGCGTAGCGTACTGATGATGGAGTCGTCACGCTGGCAGGGTGCCAGTCGCCGGATAACCACGCTGTTGACCCAATCCTGGGTCATGATTACCCAGGCGTGCGAAACCCGCCTGACGCTGCAGGATCACCCAGACGCCGTCAAAGGGGCGATCGCCGTGATGCTGGAACAACCGGCAGAGACCCCCGCCGACGTACAGCGGCGTTTACGGCAGTTGCGCCATCTGGCGGCGGCGCATAGCCGCAGTCTGCCGCCAACACTGGTGAGCTGGCTGGGGGCGGCGGCACGCTATCAATTGCTGGCGAAAGGCGTGAAAACTAACGTACGCATCAGCCAGAGTGAGGCGGCGTTACTGGAGGCTGATATCCCGGTCAAGGCCAGTTCGGCGGAAACCCACCATGCCATGATCAACGGTGTGCGTACGGCTGTCGCCACAGGACTTGGATGCCTGTTCTGGTTGTGGACCGGCTGGACATCGGGCAGCGTTTGTATGGTGATGCTGGCGGTGGTGACCTCGCTGGCGATGCGCTTACCCAATCCATTGATGGCGGCGAAAGACTTTCTGATCGGTACGCTGGTGGCGCTGCCGCTGGGGGCGCTGATGTTTATGCTGGTGCTGCCGTCTACCCAGCAAAGTCTGCTGCTACTTTGTCTGAGCCTCGGCGGTGTCGCGTTTGTGATAGGCATTGAGGTACAGAAACGACGCCTGGGGTCGCTGGGGGCGTTGGCCAGTACCATCAACATTCTGGTACTCAGCAACCCGATGAAATTCAATCTGTCTCAGTTTCTGGATAATGCGATTGGTCAGGTGATCGGCTGTATTCTGGCATTGAGCGTTATTTTGCTTATCCGTGACAATACCCGTGAACAAACGGGCCGTACACTGCTTAACCGGTTCGTGTTCGGCGCGGTCTCGGCGTTGTCGACCCGACCGGCACGGCGTCAGGAGAACCACCTGCCCGCGCTGTACCAGCACCTGTTTTTGTTGCTGAACCTGTTTCCCGGTGAAATCGGCAAATATCGCCTGGCGCTGTCGCTTATCATGATGCACCAGCGCTTGCGGACGTTAGTGTTGCCGGTCAGCCCTGCGCTGTCCGCTTTTCACCGCCAGATGCGAGCGACAGCTGAGCAGGTCATCGGCGCTACTCGCGATCGTAGCCTGCATTTTTCCCGATTACTGGCACAAATGGATGAGTACCAGCAACTGTTGCGTGACCATCAGGTATCGGATGAGGCGATTGATGCGGTCGGTCGGCTCACCGCGTTATTGCATCGCCATCAACATGCGCTCGGTGACTAAACCGCATTACAGCGGGTGGTAACCCTGCCACTGCGGCGGCAAAACCTGCCCGGTAGGGTTAGCGGTGAGGTGGATATACCAGCGGTCCAGCAGCGTGAGCGGCAGGCAGTCGTCCACATCGCGCAGGTCGTCCTTGTGCTGCTGAAACACGTCGGTCAGTAGCACCGCTTTGGCTCGTTGTTTAGCCTGTTCCGCGTTTGTTGCGACAAACAGCCCGAACTGATGCACCTCCGCCGGATTGTGCGGCAGATAGCCTCCCATGTTGATGAACCAGAGTTTTTCTCTACCCTGAAACGGCTGGCGGCTGAGCGTGATATCATAGCCGTCTGCCCAATGGCAGGGGGTATAGCTATCGACGTGGATCTGGTTTTTATCGCCGAACCAGTTGGCTTTTAAGAGGGGAAACCCATCTTGTGGGTGTTCCACTGCGGCGAACTGGATGTCATGCAATTCGATATTCGCACCCTGGGCGCGCCCGCCCACGTAATACATAAATAGCGTTGTCATGCGCCGTGGCTCCTCCAGGTTTGGGTCTGCTATTTTCGCTGTATTACTGATTGTGTAACAAAACGGTTGAATTAACCGCTTGTAAAATAAATTGATATCAACGGAAAACAGGATAATGACACTGCATCTTTGGCTGGTTTACCTCGGTGTGATCACCGTGTTGATTGCGGTTCCGGGGCCATCGGCCTTACTCAGTATGACGCATGGTTTGCGCTACGGGCAACGACGTGCACTGGCGACTATATTGGGCGGCGCGACCGGTTCACTGTTGCTGATGACCGCGTCGGCACTGGGGTTAGGGGCGGTGCTGGCCGCATCGGCGACAGCGTTTCTGGTACTAAAAGTCGTGGGGGCGCTCTACCTGATTTGGCTCGGTATTTCCGCCTGGCGAACGCAGGAAAACACCCTGACGCCTTCCTCTGAGGTAGAAGAGAGTGCACCAGGGGCGCTGGGGTTGTATCGACGTGGTTTTATGGTGGGCGTCAGTAATCCCAAAGACATCCTGTTTTTTGCCGCATTGTTTCCCAATTTTATCGACACGGGTGCGCCACAGGCGATGCAGTTTGCATTGCTGGCGTTGACCTGGGCGGTGCTGGATTGCAGCATCATGTTTACTTACGCCTGCATGGGGAACCGTGTCTCCACGCTGTTTGCCCACCCACGACGCTTGCGGTTGTTTAACCGTGCAACCGGCACCCTGTTTATTTTTGCAGGCTCTGCGCTGGTGGCATCAACCAAATAATTCCCCTACCCGGTGTCGGTGAGGCTGTTTGTTGGCAGTCTCACCGAGGCCGGTTTGAAATCACTCCGCTTCTGCCAGTTCACGTAGATACTGGAAAATCTGCCGGGCTGATTTGGGGGGCTTGTTGGCCGCTTTTTCTTTTTGGGCGTTACGCACCAGCGAGCGCAGTTGCTGGCGGTCGGCCTGCGGGTAAAGCGCAAGGATGTCGGGAACTGCGCCATCACCTTCGGCTATCAACCTGTCGCGCAATTGCTCCAGCTTGTGGAACAGTGACACCTGCTGGTTATGGCGGTTACGCAGCTTGTCCAGTGCGGTCTGAATCGGCTCCGGGTCGCGGGCGCGCAGCATTTTGCCGATCAACTGCAACTGGCGACGGCGGCCTTCTTTGGTGATGCGCTGCGCCAGCTCAATCGCGGCGCGCAGATCGTCATCCAGCGGAATACGTTCCAGCGCGTTTTTACCCAGCTCGACCAATTCGGTACCCAGCGCTTTAAGGGCTTCAGCATCGCGCTTAATCTCGCTTTTGCTGACCCAGATTATTTCTTCGTCTTCATCGTCCTGGCTGGCGTCAGGAATCTCGTCCTGCCAGTCTTCGGGATGTTTGTTCATGGTAGCTCCCCAATAAAAGAGGCTGATCCTATCAGGTTATGGGCTTTGTGCGAAATTGTCCGCCGATCCTGTTAGACTCAATCACAGGTTACCTCATGGTAAAACTGAGGTCAGGTAACGAATAGCAGGCGGACGGCATTCGTTGCATCATAGATTATCTGAATGTTTTCTTACTCATTATGGCAAATCGATGACAATAATCACTCAGGTTGCAGAACAGCGTAAAGTGCTGGAACAGGCGGTATCACAGGCGCTGGAACTGGCCCGTGCCGGTTCTGATGCGGCGGAAGTTGCCGTCACGAAAACAACCGGTATCAGCGTCAGCTCCCGGTATGGTGAAGTTGAAAACGTCGAATTCAACAGCGATGGCGCGCTTGGCATTACCGTCTACTATCAGCAGCGTAAAGGTAGCGCGTCATCCACGGATATGAGTCCGGACGCTATCGCACGCACAGTGCAGGCAGCGCTGGATATTGCCCGTTATACCTCGGTTGACCCTTTTGCCGGCCCGGCAGACAAGGAGCTACTGGCGTTTGACGCGCCAGACCTGGATTTATTCCACCCTGCTGAACTGGATGCCGATCGCGGTATCGAACTGGCCGCCGATGCCGAACAGGCGGCGCTGAAAGCCGATAAACGCATCACCAACACCGAAGGTGGCAGCTTCAACAGTCACTACGGTATCAAAGTATTCGGTAACAGCCACGGTATGTTGCAGAGCTACTGCTCCAGTCGCCATTCCATGTCGGTTAGCGTCATTGCCGAGCACAACGGCGATATGGAGCGCGATTACGCTTACACCATCGGTCGTGCGCTGGGCGACTTGCAATCCCCTGCATGGGTTGGGGAAGAATGCGCGCGCCGTACACTGGCACGTCTGTCGCCGCGTAAGCTGGCGACGATGCAGGCCCCGGTGATGTTCGCCGCCGAGGTGGCGACCGGTTTATTCGGCCATTTAGTCGGTGCTATCAGCGGTGGCAACGTCTACCGGAAATCCACCTTCCTGTTGGATAGCCTGGGCAAACAGATTCTGCCGGAATGGCTGACCATTCAGGAGTTGCCGCATTTACGCAAAGGGCTGGCCTCCACGCCGTTTGACAGCGAGGGCGTGCGTACCGAACAGCGGGAGATAGTCAAAGATGGCGTGCTGCAAACCTGGTTGCTGACCACCTATGCCGGTCGGAAATTGGGCATGAAGAGCACCGGCCATGCGGGTGGCATTCATAACTGGCACATTGCCGGACGTGGGCTGGATTTTGACGGTATGCTCAAAGAAATGGGGACCGGCCTGCTGGTCACCAGTCTGATGGGGCAAGGGGTCAGCGCGGTAACCGGGGATTATTCCCGTGGTGCTTCCGGTTTCTGGGTAGAAAACGGCGAGATTCAGTACCCGGTGAGTGAAATCACGATTGCCGGTAACCTGAAAGATATGCTGCGTAATATGGTGACCATCGGGGATGATATCGAAACGCGCAGCAACATCCAGTGCGGTTCGGTGTTACTGCCGTCAATGAAGATTGCCGGGGTATAACGCCTGACTTTACCGATTGGCTGCCCGATATCAGGGCAGCCTTTTGGCGTATAACGGCCTGATTAGCGGTGATACTCACCTGCTGCTTCCGGCTGGTAGAGCAGTTCCATCACTTCAATGCGCGTTTCTTCGCCGTTAGGCAGCGGCCAGGCGATGCTGTTGCCGACATGCATGCCGAGCAGTGCCGCTCCCAGTGGTGCCATCACCGAAATTTGTTCCCGACTGTCCTTAAGACTGGCCGGGTAGACCAGCGTGCGGATATGTTCTTCTGTGGTGAGTAGATCGCGGAACCGGACCCTGCTGTTCATGGTGACGACATCAGCGGGCATCTCGACCGGCTGGACGATATCCGCCCGATCCAGTTCCTCGCTCAGAGCCTGCGCAACCTCTGTATCGGCAAAAGCGGGTTGTTCCAGCAGCGCATCCAGGCGTTCGGCATCCAGCTCGCTAATCGTCAGGTGCGGTTTGTCCATATGTTTCTCCAGTTTTTGCAATAGCAGATAACAACACCCCCGCCGTGAAGGGCAGGGGCATAATTTGGTATAAGTTAATCCGATGGTATCAGGGATGCAGGGAACTTACCGCATAAAAACGTACCGCATAAACAGGAATCGACAGGGATCACAGATGGCGACTTGCGCCACCCAGGGGCACAGCGGCAGATTAATCTTCGTCAAACCCGGCTTCAAACAGCTGAATGACCGCTGCTAACGCGTGTTCTTCATCTGGCCCAGAGACTTCTATTTCGATATGGCGGCCTTTGGCGGAATCCAGCATCAGCATGGCAATGACGCTACTGGCATCAGCTTCGGTGCCACTTTCGTTGCGTAGCAACACCTCAGCATCAAAACTTTGCACCAGCTCGAACAGTTTCATGGCCGGGCGCGCGTGCATCCCTAAGCGGTTTTTCACTTCAACGGTTTGCCTGACGGTCATGATTTACGTTTTTCCAGCGTTCGGTGGCGTGACTGCACATTCTTGCCACGGGAGCGAAAGTAGTCCGCCAGTTGTTCCGCGATGTAGACGGAGCGGTGTTTACCGCCGGTACAACCGATAGCGACGGTAAGGTAGCTGCGATTGTTGGTTTCCAGCATTGGCAGCCACAGTTCCAGATAGCTGCGGGTCTGATAAATAAAATTGTGGACTTCGGTGTGCCGGTCCAGAAACGCCGCCACCGGTTTATCCAGACCGGTCATCGGGCGCAATTTGGGATCCCAGTGCGGGTTTGGCAGGAAACGCACGTCAAACACGTAGTCGGCATCAATCGGAATGCCATGCTTGTAGCCGAATGACTCGAATACCATGGTCAGTTCACGCTCGCGCTTGCCGAGCAAACGGGTACGCAACATTTCCGCCAGTTCATGTACCGACATTTCCGACGTATCGATGATAAGGTCGGCACGGGAACGCAGCGGCTCCAGCAGGTCATTTTCTTCGTCGATAGCGCTTTCCAGCGACAGATTTTTGCTGGAAAGAGGATGCAGACGGCGGGTGTCGCTGTAACGCCGAATCAGCGTGTTGCGATCGGCATCCAGAAACAGCAATTGCGGTGAAAAGCTCTGTGGCAGACGAGTCAGGGCATGTTCCAGCACTTCCGGCGTTTCCGGCAGGTTACGCACGTCAATGCTGACAGCGGCGGAAATATTCCGTTCCGCCAGCGTCTGCGCCAGCTCGGGCAACAGCACCACCGGCAGGTTATCTACACAATAGAAACCCATGTCTTCCAGCGCGCGCAAAGCTACGGATTTTCCCGAGCCTGAGCGACCACTGACAATCATCAGCACCATCTGACGACTCCCCCCTGGCAGCGGGATGGTGAATGTCCACCGCCACAGTTAGCTAACTTCGTTTTCCCGGCCAGGCCGGCATCTGTCAGGCTTACACCTGAGCCATTCATACGTTGGATAACGTCCGAAGCCTGCCGTCAGGGCTGGTCGGGCAGATCATCCGCTTCGATCATGATCTGATAGAGCTCTTCATCGCTTTGGGCAGCGCGCAGGCGCTTACACACGGTTTTATCCGCCAGTCGTTTGGCGACAAGCGATAGCGTATGCAAATGGGTTTTACATTGTTCAGTAGGAACCAGCAAGGCAAAAAGCAGATCGACCGGCTGGTTATCGATGGCATCAAACGCTATCGGTTGTTCCAACTGGATAAAGACGCCGACTGCACCGAGCGTATTGTCGTCCTCCAGCTTGCCGTGCGGAATGGCGATACCATTGCCGATTCCGGTACTGCCCATGCGCTCGCGGGTCAGAATGGCTTCAAACACCATCTGCGGCGGCAAATTGAGCTGTCTGGCGGCCAGTTCACTGATAATTTCCAGCGCGCGCTTTTTGCTCTGACAGTGGACGGCGCTACGCGTGCACTCCTTACGGAGGACGGTGCTAAGTTGCATAACGGGCTCGTTGTTCATGATGCGTTCACTTAACGACACGGTTGCCTTCGGTTACCAGCCTGCCATAAAGCAAGCAGGCTGGTTGCTGTCCCTGCACCTGAAACGGCAACATCAGTGCTGTTTCAGTTTATCCTTATGTTTGTTTAACTGTCTCGCCAGCTTGTCGATCAGTAGATCGATGGCGGCATACATATCATCCGCTTCCGATGTGGCATGCAGTTCACCTCCGTTGACGTGGATCGTGGCATCTGCAATGTGCAGGATCTTCTCCACTTTCAGTACCACGTACACCTGATTGATACGATCAAAGTATTGCTCAAGTTTGGCGAATTTTGAGGTCACGAATTCGCGCATAGCATCCGTGATTTCGACGTGGTGTCCGGTAATGTTAAGCTGCATATCGTCTTCCTTCTCATGTAGGGGTCAAACCAGCTGTTTGCGTTGGTTTGACGGCGGGATAGATAAAGACTCTCGATACTTGGCGACGGTACGGCGGGCCACAATGATTCCCTGTTCGGAAAGCAGAGTGGTCAGCTTGCTGTCGCTCAGCGGTTTAGCGGGATTTTCCGCTGCAATGAGTTTTTTCACCAGCGCACGGATAGCGGTGGACGATGCCTCGCCGCCGCTGTCTGTATTGACGTGGCTGGAAAAGAAATACTTCAGCTCAAAAATACCACGCGGACTGTGCAAAAATTTCTGGGTTGTCACGCGGGAAATGGTGGACTCATGCATATCCACGGCCTGAGCGATATCCGCCAGCACCATGGGTTTCATAAATTCTTCACCGTGTTCGAAGAACGCCTGTTGTTGCTCCACAATGCAACGGGTGACTTTCAACAGGGTATCGTTACGGCTTTCCAGACTCTTGATGAGCCAGCGCGCTTCCTGCAAATGACTGCGAATGAACTGCCCGTCGCTGTCGTTACGCGCACTGTTGCCAAGCGCAGCATACTGTTGGTTGATTTGCAGCCGTGGCACGCTGTCGGTGTTGAGTTCTACCATCCAGTGGCCTTGTACCTTGCGCACCAGGACGTCTGGAATGACATACTCGGATTCGCCGGTGTTGATAGACTGCCCGGGGCGTGGATCCAGTGACTGAATCAGCGCCAACGCTTCTTTCAATACGTCCTCTTTGAGGCGACTGGTGCGGATCAGGGTGCGGAAGTCATGGTTGGCGAGCAAATCAAGATAGTCGCTGACAATCAGCCTGGCTTCGCTCAGGCGAGGAATGTCGCTGCTGAACTGCGATAGCTGTACCAGCAGGCATTCGCGCAAATCGCGGGCGGCCACGCCGACAGGGTCAAAACGTTGCACACGTTTGAGCACCGCCTCCACTTCTTCCAGCGTCACCTCTTCATTGCCGATGCTCTCACGGATGTCATCCAGCGATACCGTCAGGTAACCGGTGTTGTCCACCGCATCGACGATGGACGTGGCAATCGCGGCATCGGTATCGGAAAACGGCGTCAGTTCTACCTGCCACATCAGGTAATCCTGCAGTGTCTGCGTGGTTTCACCCTGATAGACCGGTAATTCCTCATCACGGTAGTCAGTGCTGGTGCCGGAAGGTGTACCGGCGGTGTAGATTTCATCCCAGGCGGCGTCGAGCGGTAACTCGTCGGGCATCTCTTTTTGCTCCAGCGCCTCGCGGGTGTCCAACGCTTCGCTGTCGCTGATTTCCTGGGTTTCTATTTCGTCATGAATATCGGCCTGCTCCAGCAACGGGTTGCTTTCCAGCGCCTGTTGGATTTCCTGCTGGAGTTCAAGCGTGGACAACTGCAGCAGGCGGATGGCCTGCTGTAACTGCGGTGTCATAGCCAGTTGCTGGCTGAGCCTGAGTTGCAAACCTTGCTTCATAACGCGCGTTAACTTCCTTTTGAATTATCAACCTAAAACATGACGTGGTTAGAGTCGGAAGCCTTCGCCCAGATAGACTCGTTTTACCTGCTCATTCGCCAGTATATCCATCGGGGAGCCGTGGGCAATAAGCTGGCCCTGACTCACGATATAGGCACGTTCACAGACATCGAGCGTTTCACGGACATTATGGTCGGTAATCAGTACACCTAACCCACTATCGCGCAAATGCTCAATGATTTTCTTGATGTCGAGAACCGAAATCGGATCTACCCCCGCAAAGGGTTCGTCCAGCAGGATGAATTTGGGGTTGGCAGCCAGCGCCCGGGCGATTTCCAC
The DNA here is from genome assembly GCF_000406165.1 of Dickeya zeae NCPPB 2538. Classification (NCBI taxonomy): domain Bacteria; kingdom Pseudomonadati; phylum Pseudomonadota; class Gammaproteobacteria; order Enterobacterales; family Pectobacteriaceae; genus Dickeya; species Dickeya zeae. The sequence continues at coordinate 337,352 of NZ_CM001977.1, forward strand.
CCGTCGGCGTTCACCACCGGACAACGATTGTCCCAGACTATCGCGCAGGTGAACAATATGAAACTCTTCCATCAGTTCGTTGGCGCGATCCTGCTGTTGCTCGCGGGTCAGATCTTTTCTGATCTCCAGTACCGCCATCAGGTTGTTGTAGACGCTCAGTCGCCGGAAAATCGAGGCTTCCTGCGGCAGGTAACCAATACCGCGGCGGGCGCGATCGTGCAGCGGCAGCAGGCTGATGTCCTCATCGTCGATTACGATACGGCCTTCGTCGCGCGGGACGATACCGACAACCATATAGAAAGTGGTTGTCTTGCCGGCCCCATTAGGGCCAAGCAGCCCAACGATTTCGCCGGAATTGACATTCAGGCTGACGTTTTCCACCACTTTGCGGCCTTTATACGCCTTGGCCAGATTTTCGGCGATTAGTGTTGCCATGGGTTAGCGCGTTACTCACTGTTGTTTGGTGGGCTTGCCGGTGTTGCTGCCGGGCTTGGCGCCATTTTGCGCGCCTTTGTCCTGCAATTGCGTCGGGACCAGCACGGTAGTGACTCGTTTGCCTTTGTCGCTGAACGCTTCCATCTGCTGTTGCTGTACCAGATAGGTGATGCGGTCGCCTTTGACGTTGCTGTCCAGCTGTTCCAGATAAGCATCGCCGGTCAACGTGACCAGTTGCTTGTCCATTTCATAGCGTATTTTCTGAGCATGACCTTTAACGGGTTTACCGTTGTCCTGCATTTGGTAGAAGGTTGCCGGATTGCCGTAGCCTTCGATAATTTCATGACCTTGCTGGCCGTTAGGACGGGTTACGACGACTTTGTCGGCCTGTGCTTTTATCGACCCCTGCGTGACGATAACGTTGCCGGTAAACGTCACCACATTGCCTTGCATATCCAGCGCCTGCTGGTCGGACGTAATGTGGATCGGTTGCTCGGTATCTCCGGTAAGTGCCAGTGCCGGAATACTGACGGCAAAAAGCGAGCTGGCGATCAGGATGCTGTGTAACACATTAATTTTTTGGTTGGATTTCATAATAGGATTTTACCTTATCGATCAACTCAGCGGTTTTGCTGCGCAGGTTTCCGCGCATTTTCAGTCCGTTAGAGGTAAAGTTGGCACCGTACAGGGTGACCTCATCATCTGATGTCACGTCCTGCGTAACCAGATTAATCTGTGCATTATCCGTTTTAATCCGCTTTAACTGCGAATCGTCGGTCAGGCTGGTGACCTCGACATGACCGTACAGATACAACATGCGATCTTTTGTCAGCTTGGCGCGATCCGCGCGCACCGACCAGGTCGCGATAGCCTGTTCGTTGAACATGGTCGCCACCGGTTGAGTAAACCAGCTGACTTGTTCGGCGTTGTAGTGCTCGGCTTTTTCAGCTACCAGCCTATAACTCAGTTTCCCGGTCGGGTCATACACCATCGTGGTGTTTTGCTGCATGGTGTAGGCCGGGTCATTATTTTGTACTTCAGTCGGCCCGCTTCCTTCCCGTCGGGTCGTTAAATTTAACCCGATAAGCACCAGCGCAATCAATGCCAGCAACAACGTCAGCCAGCGTTTCGTTTTACTCATATCGACAGCCCTTTGGCAAAGTCCAGTTTACCCTGTGCCAGCAGAATAAGATCGCAAATCTCTCGTACTGCGCCACGGCCGCCGCCGATACGCGTGACGTAATGCGCTCGGGGTAGCAACAGTGGGTGGGCGTCCGCGACGGCGACGCTTAACCCTACCTCGGCCATCACCGGCCAGTCGATCAGATCGTCGCCGATATACGCCACCTGGCTGGCAGTGAGCGACAGTGTATCCAACAGCTCGCGGAAGGCCAAAATCTTATCTGATTGTCCCTGATATAAGTGGCGTATTCCCAATGTCTGGCAGCGGTCGATGAGTAACTGCGATGAGCGGCCGGTGATAATCGCCACGTCGATATCCGACGTCAGCAGGCAGCGAATGCCGTAACCGTCGCGGACATGAAAGGTTTTCAGCTCTTCGCCCTGATTTCCCATGTAAATCAGGCCATCAGACAGGACACCGTCGACATCGCAGATTAACAGACGTATATCACGGGCACGCTGCATCACCAGGGTATCGACAGGCCCGTAACAGGTATCGGTTTGCGACCGGGTTTCACTCATTCACTCGTATCCTTGGTTTTCATTCTCTGCGGCCTCAGCGGCGCGCGCGTCAGGTTTATACCACACCTGCGCGCAGCATATCGTGCATGTGGACAATCCCCAGCAGGCGATCGCCCTCTGCGACCAGCAGCGAGGTAATATGGCGGGACTGCATCAGATTCAGGGCATCCACCGCCAGGGTTTGCGGTGTCACCCGAATACCACCGCGCGTCATCACATCGGCGATACCCGCGCTGTTAAGGTCGATATTCATATCGAACACCCGGCGCAAGTCACCGTCGGTGAAAATGCCTTCGATGCGATCATCCGGACCGCAAATGACCGTCATCCCCAGATTTTTGCGGGTAATCTCCAGCAGGGCGTCGCGCAGTGAGGCGTCTTGACCGACACGGGGGATCTCGTCGCCAGTGTGCATGATATCGTTGATTCGCAACAGCAGTTTGCGACCGAGTGCGCCGCCGGGGTGTGACAATGCAAAGTCTTCAGCCGTAAAGCCGCGCGCTTTCAATAGCGCCACTGCCAGCGCATCGCCCATCACCAGGGTCGCGGTGGTACTGGAGGTCGGTGCCAGACCCAGCGGGCAGGCTTCCTGGGAGACGTGGACGCAAAGATGGATATCGGCGGCTTTCGCCATGGTGCTTTCCGGGTTACCGGTCATGCAGATAAGACACACTTGCAGGCGTTTTAACACCGGGATGAGCGCCAGAATCTCATGAGATTCACCCGAGTTGGAAATAGCGATCACAATGTCTTGCGCGGTGATCATCCCCAAATCACCGTGGCTGGCTTCGCCGGGGTGAACAAAAAAAGCGGGAGTGCCAGTACTGGCAAAGGTCGCGGCCATCTTGCAACCAATATGACCGGATTTACCCATGCCCATCACCACGACTTTGCCGTGGCAGTAAAACATTTTCTCGCAGGCGCGGGAGAAATTGTGGTCAATGTACTGGTCCAACTGCGCGAGGCTGTCGCGCTCGATGGATAAAACCTGCCGACCCGCACTCTGGAAGTCGAAACCCGGTTGTAACTCGAAATGTGACATGTAAAACATCCTGCGTTGCCAATGCTCTGGCTATGAGAACAAGAACAGCACCGAAAGGTACGCGATGAACGCACACAACAACAATGCGCCAGCACCCTGACCGATGCGCCGTTTCTGGCGGAGACAGAGAACCGTCAGGAGCGCGCTGACCCCCAGCATCACCCAGTAATCGCGCGTAAACGCGAGCGGATTGACCGCGCCAGGGGACAAGAGAGCGGGCACGCCCAGCACTATCACGATATTAAAGATATTCGAACCAATCAGGTTACCGAGCGCGATGTCGTCTTCTTTCTTTAGTGTGCCGACGATAGCGGTCGCCAATTCCGGCAGACTGGTGCCGACGGCCAACACGGTGAGCCCAATGGTCAGTTCGCTGATATTAAAGTAATTAGCGATAACTGTGGCGTTATCGATCACAATACGCGCCGACATCGGCAGAATAATCAGGCCGAGTAGCAACCATAACAACGCCACGGTTTGGTTGTTCTCTCTGGGCAACTCAGCCATTTGTTCGCGTGTCAGGCTGTCGTCACCACGACGTTGAGCGGCGTGAGCCATACGTAACATCAACAGGATACAACCGCAGGCGGTCAGCAGCAGGATCACGCCGTCCAAGCGGCTGAGAAAACTGTCATGCAGCAGAACACCACACAACAGCGTGACCACCAGCATTGGTGGGAGTTCCTGACGCAGCAGCGTGGAATGCAATGTCAGCGGGCGGATTAGCACGGCGCTGCCGAGGATTAACAGGATGTTGGCAATATTCGACCCTAATACATTGCCTACCGCCATGTCGGTCTGATGGTTGAGCGCTGCGGTAACCGAGACCATCAATTCGGGTAGCGAGGTCCCCATACCCACGATCGTCATGCCGATAATCATCGGCGGTACACCCAATGTACGCGCCAGTACAGCCGCGCCATACACCACTCGGTCGGCGCCATAAACCAGTAACACTAAACCAACAATTAACAGTACTGTCGCAAAAAGCATGCAGCGTCCTTTATTCAGGTATAATCACCGGTTTATTGGCGCACAAACCAGCATTTCTGGACGAATAATAAGCAAAACCGCCATTTTTCCTCGTTGGCGCTAATTCTGACTGCGCAGGGCGAAAAAGTAAAACCAATGGCAATTTTGGTCACGAACCGGTGTCCTGATTCTGTAACAGTGAACAGCCAGCGTAACACTCTGAAAGACGATTTCAGGGCGTAACGGTGCGAAAATGTGAAAACGGGCGGTCACAGTGGGTGATCGTTGAGGAATAGACCATGAACCACGAAAATCTGGTAGAAATTCGCGGGCTCAGTTTCCGGCGAGGCAGCAGGCCGATTTTTTCGGATGTCTCGCTGAATGTGCCAAAGCAAAAAATTACGGCCATCATGGGGCCGTCCGGCATCGGTAAAACCACGCTGTTACGGCTGATTGGCGGTCAACTGCAACCAGACAGCGGTGAAATCTGGTTCGACGGGGAAAATATTCCGACACTTTCCCGTTCCCGTTTGTATGAAACACGTAAGAAAATGAGCATGTTGTTTCAGTCCGGTGCGTTATTTACCGACCTGAATGTGTTCGACAATGTTGCCTGGCCGCTACGGGAACATACGCGTCTGCCTGAACCGTTGCTGCAAAGCACGGTGATGATGAAGCTGGAAGCGGTGGGGTTGCGCGGTGCGGCACAACTGATGCCGTCAGAACTGTCGGGCGGTATGGCAAGGCGTGCAGCACTGGCGCGTGCGATTGCGCTGGATCCGCAACTGATTATGTTTGATGAGCCTTTCGTTGGCCAGGACCCGATCACGATGGGGGTGCTGGTGAAGCTCATCGATGAATTAAATCACGCGCTTGGCGTGACCTGTATCGTGGTGTCTCACGATGTGCCGGAAGTGCTGAGTATCGCCGATCATGCCTACATTATTGCCGATCAGCGTGTCGTGGCACAGGGCGCACCGGCTGAACTGCAGCAGAATGACGATCCGCGTGTCAGGCAGTTTCTCGATGGCATTGCCGATGGCCCGGTACCGTTCCGCTATCCGGCGGGCGATTACCAGCGTGGGCTGTTAGGTTTGGGGGAGTAAGTAATTCATGCTAGTACAGGCATTAGCGTCGCTAGGACGTGTTGGCATCCAGGTTTGTGCCTCTTTCGGGCGTGCCGGGCTGATGTTGTTCAATGCGCTGGTGGGCAAGCCGGAACCGGCCAGACAGTGGCCGCTGTTGCGTAAGCAACTCTATAGCGTTGGCGTGCAATCATTGCTGATCATTATGGTATCCGGCGTGTTTATCGGCATGGTATTGGGTCTGCAGGGCTATCTGGTTCTGACCACCTACAGTGCGGAAGCCAGCCTGGGCATGATGGTGGCGCTGTCATTGTTACGTGAGCTGGGGCCGGTGGTGACGGCGTTGTTGTTCGCCGGGCGTGCCGGTTCTGCCCTGACGGCGGAAATCGGACTGATGAAGGCGACCGAGCAGTTATCCAGTATGGAAATGATGGCGGTAGACCCGTTGCGCCGTGTCGTCGCGCCGCGGTTTTGGGCCGGGGTAATTTCCATGCCTTTGCTGACGGTGATTTTTGTCGCCGTTGGTATTTGGGGCGGCGCACTGGTTGGCGTGGACTGGAAAGGAATCGACGGTGGTTTTTTCTGGTCGGCGATGCAAAACGCGGTGGAATGGCAGAAAGATCTACTTAACTGTGTGATTAAGAGCCTGGTGTTTGCCATTACCGTTACCTGGATTGCGCTGTTTAACGGTTATGACGCGATTCCGACGTCAGAAGGCATCAGCCGCGCGACGACCCGCACGGTGGTGCACTCGTCGCTGGCGGTACTGGGATTGGATTTTGTGCTGACGGCACTGATGTTTGGGAAATAAGTCGATGCAAACAAAGAAACATGAAATAGGGGTTGGCGTGTTCATGCTGATCGCACTGTGCGCCATCATCTTTTTATGCCTGAAGGTGGCGGACCTGAAATCGCTCGGGCAACAGCAGACTTACCGTTTGTATGCCACGTTCGACAATATTGGCGGCCTCAAGGTGCGTTCGCCGGTAAAAGTCGGCGGTGTGGTGATTGGCCGTGTCGTGGATATTTCGCTGGATACCAAGACCTATCTGCCGCGGGTAGCGATGGATATCGATAAGCGCTACAACCACATTCCGGATACCAGCTCGCTGGCGGTTCGTACTTCCGGTCTGCTGGGGGAACAGTATCTGGCGTTGAATATTGGTTTTGAAGACGAGGACATGGGCACCTCGATTCTGCAGGACGGCGGGACTATTCAGGATACCAAGCCTGCTATGGTTCTGGAGGATCTTATCGGTCAATTCCTATATAAGAGCGGTGGCAACAATACTGACAATGCCAGCCAGAATAATGCGAATCAGGGGCATACCGAACCGACCGCGCCTAAACCGGCCGAGAAAAACGGTGATGCGGCAAAACCTGAAGCCAGCGAAAAACCGGCCCAACAGCCTTGAGAGGACACAGCATGTTAAAACGTTTATTGATGGTGGCTTTGTTGGTGGTGGCCCCGTTTGTCAGTGCAGCGGATCAAACTAATCCTTACAGCCTGATGCGCGATGCGGCGCAGAAAACGTTTGATCGTCTTAAAAACGAACAGTCGCATATTCAGCAGGACCCTAACTATCTGCGCACCGTGGTACGTGAAGAACTGCTGCCTTACGTGCAGATAAAATACGCTGGTGCGCTGGTGCTGGGGCAGTATTACAAGAGTGCCACGCCAGAACAGCGCGAAGCCTATTTCACGGCGTTTGGATCGTATCTGGAGCAAGCCTACGGTCAGGCGCTGGCGTCTTACCATGGACAGACTTACGAGATAGCGCCGGAACAACCACTGGGCAACGCCGAGATTGTGTCTATCCGCGTCACTATTATTGACAATGGTGGTCGTCCGCCGATTCGACTGGACTTTCAGTGGCGTAAAAACACCAAAACCGGCTACTGGCAGGCTTATGACATGATCGCCGAAGGGGTGAGCATGATTACCACCAAGCAGAACGAATGGGCTTCCACGTTGCGCCAGAGTGGCGTTGATGGGTTGACGAAGCAACTGCAAGCGGCGGCTCAGCAGCCGATTACGTTGGATCAGAAAAATGGCTGATGCACTGCAGTGGCGGCAGGCTGACGGCACACTGTATCTGGAAGGCTGCTTGGATCGGAACAGTTTACTGCCGCTCTGGCAACAGCGGGATGCGTTACTGGCAGGTAGCCGTGTGCTGGATGTCGGCCAGGTTGAGCGTGTGGATTCTGCGGGACTGGCCCTGTTGGTGCATTTTTATCACCAGCAGGAGCAGCAGGGAACGCCGATGACGATTACCGGTGCCAGTGAGCGACTGCGTACGTTGATTCAACTGTATAACCTGAATGAAATCATTCCAGTCCATTGAGTCGACCTGTCGCCGTGAGTTTTTATGATTAAGGTTCCCCCTTGTCGCCTGTGCGCAAGGGGGATTTCTTTTGTTTAAGATAGCGACAGATTCATCTAAGATACCACCCTGTTTATCATCCCCCTGACGTAGAATCGAGAGCAATGGAAAACGACGAAATTAAAGACGTGCTGATGAAAGCGCTGGCGCTTGAAGATGCGCATGTGTCTGGCGACGGCAGCCACTTCCAGGTCATTGTGATAGGTGAGTTGTTCAAGGGTATGAGCCGCGTAAAACAGCAGCAGGCGGTCTATGCGCCGCTGATGGAATACATCGCGGATAATCGCATTCATGCGTTGTCGATCAAGGCTTATACCCCTGAAGAGTGGCAACGCGACCGTAAACTAAGCGGTCTGTAAGTTAGCGGCCATCCGGCCATGCTATTGAGTCTGAATATTGAGAAATCGTCACTATGGATAAATTTCGTGTGCAGGGGCCAACCCGGCTCGCTGGTGAAGTTACTATTTCCGGCGCAAAAAACGCCGCCCTGCCTATCCTGTTCGCTGCCCTGCTGGCTGAAGAGCCGGTAGAAATTCAAAACGTTCCCAAACTGCGTGATATCGACACCACCATGAAGTTACTGAGCCAATTAGGCGCTCGTGTTGAGCGCAATGGTTCTGTGCATGTCGATGCCAGTTCGGTGAATGTGTTCTGTGCGCCGTATGACCTGGTGAAAACCATGCGTGCTTCTATCTGGGCATTGGGCCCGCTGGTGGCACGTTTTGGGCAAGGGCAAGTGTCGCTGCCGGGTGGTTGTGCTATTGGTGCCCGTCCGGTCGATTTGCACATTAATGGCCTGGAGCAGCTTGGCGCGCACATCACGCTGGAAGAAGGGTATGTGAAGGCGACGGTTGATGGTCGGCTGAAAGGTGCACACATCGTGATGGACAAAGTCAGCGTTGGTGCGACGGTGACCATCATGAGCGCTGCCACACTGGCGGTGGGTAAAACTATCATTGAGAACGCCGCGCGCGAGCCTGAGATTGTCGATACGGCGAACTTCCTGAATACGCTGGGTGCCAAAATCAGTGGCGCGGGTAGCGATAAGATCGTGATCGACGGTGTGGATCGTCTGGGCGGCGGGGTATACCGCGTACTGCCAGACCGTATTGAGACCGGCACGTTTTTGGTCGCGGCGGCGGTCTCCGGCGGCAAGGTCGTATGCCGTCACACCCGTCCGGATACGCTGGATGCGGTGTTGTCCAAACTGCGTGAAGCGGGTGCTGACATCGAAATTGGCGACGACTGGATCAGCCTGGATATGCATGGCCGTCGGCCGAAAGCCGTGAATGTGCGTACCGCTCCGCATCCGGGGTTCCCGACCGATATGCAGGCGCAGTTCAGCCTGTTGAATCTGGTGGCGGAAGGTACTGGCGTTATCACCGAAACCATTTTCGAAAACCGCTTTATGCACATCCCTGAACTGATTCGTATGGGAGCACAGGCGGAAATCGAGAGCAACACCGTGATTTGTCATGGCGTCAGCCACCTCTCCGGTGCACAGGTGATGGCAACTGACCTGCGAGCGTCAGCCAGTCTGGTGCTGGCGGGGTGTCTTGCACAAGGCACGACGCTGGTAGACCGCATCTATCATATTGATCGCGGCTATGAGCGTATCGAAGATAAGTTGCGTGCGTTGGGTGCCAATATTGAGCGCGTGAGCGCTAACGACTAATCGTTATAGCCGGGTGCTCTGCGATCGCATCACCCGGTTATTGCATCCACGGTTATTACATCAGGCGTACCCGGCGCGATTTAATCGCTGGGTGGATGTTCCTGAATCGTGATATTCAGTTTTATTTCCTGATTATCACGGGAAATAACGACAGGAATCACCGAACCGGGCCGAATCTCCGCCACCTGATCCATGGTTTCTATTACGGAACGTGCGGGTTTGTTGTTCACTTCCAGCAGTAAGTCACCTTTTTTAATCCCTGCTTTGTCCGCTGGTCCACCCGCATCGACCTCGTTGACGACGATACCTTGCAACCGCTCAAGGCCAGTGACTTGATTGCCCAGCCGTTCGCGTTGTGCCCCCCGGATACCGAAATAACCCCGAATCACGCGTCCATCGCGGATAAGTTTATTCATGATCTTGGTCGCCAGCGCGACGGGAATAGCAAAACCGATACCTTCTGGTGTGCCGCCATCGTCGCTTTTATCAAATGACAAGGTATTGATGCCAACCAGCTCGCCGAGTGTATTAACCAGCGCGCCACCTGAGTTGCCGTGGTTGATAGAAGCGTCAGTTTGCAGAAAATTCTGTCGGCCGGACGCGCTTAATCCTACCCGACCGGTAGCACTGATAATCCCCTGAGTCACCGTCTGACCAAGGTTGTAGGGATTGCCAATCGCCATGACGACATCGCCGACATGGAATACCCGTTTCGGGTTGATGGGGATTTCAGGCAGATTCGCGCCTTCGATTTTTAGTACGGCGAGGTCAGTCAGGCTATCTGAACCTACCAGCAGCGCTTCGAAAATGCGGCCATCCTGCAAGGTGACCACAATTTGTTCGGCATTGTTGATCACATGCTTGTTGGTGAGAATATATCCTTTGCTGTTCATGAGAACGCCAGATCCCAGCGTGCGGATATTTAATTCGTTTTTGGCAGCAGGATCGTTGCCCTGATTGTATACGTTCACCACGGCGGGAGCCGCACGGCGCACCCCCTGATAATAGCTGACCGGAGTTTCCTGGCTACTATCGCTATTGGACTGGAGCCGCCATCCCTGACTGGAGCGTAGCGTCGGAATAGCCAATAACAGAATACCGGCGACGATGACACCGAACAGCGCCGAACGTAACAGTTTGGTTAGCATGAGCGTTTTGGGTGTAAAAGAAGGTTGAATCGCAGAATATCAGAGAAGGGTGGACACCGCATCGCGCGGTGTCCACTTTTTCATAGCTTAGCGCAACAGAAGGTAGATACTTTCATCGCCACGGACAATATTCAGTGCCAGTACCGAAGGCTTGGCTTCCAGAATCTTGCGCAATTGGGTGATGTTTTCCACTCGTTCGCGGTTCACGCCGACGATGATATCGCCTTTTTGCAGACCGACTTTAGCGGCAGCGCTGTCTTTGGCTACGTTATCGATAGCGACGCCTTTGCTGCCATCCTTCAACTGCCCGTTATTGAGGGTCGCCCCCTGCAGGGCCGGAGTGAGTGTGTCGGCATTGGTCGTCACGTTGGCGCTATTATCCAGTACCACCGAGACTTCCTGTTGTTTACCGTCACGCAGCAGGCCAATGCGCACGGTTTTACCCGGTGCGGTCGTACCGATTTTGGCGCGCAGTTCAGCGAAGCTGCTGATAGGCTTGCCATCCAGTGAAACCAGTACGTCACCGGCTTTAATACCGGCTTTGGCGGCGGCAGATTTAGGAATCACTTCGCTCACGAAAGCGCCACGCTGGGCGTCCACCTTGAAGGCTTTCGCTATCTCGGAGGTCATTTCGCTGCCTTTGATACCCAGCAGACCGCGTTTTACCTCGCCAAATTCCACCAATTGCTGAGCCAGGTTTTGCGCCATGTTACTGGGGATCGCAAAACCAATACCCACGTTACCGCCGCTCGGTGCCAGAATCGCGGTGTTGATACCGATAAGTTCGCCGCGCAGGTTAACCAGCGCCCCGCCGGAGTTACCACGGTTGATGGAAGCATCGGTCTGGATGAAGTTTTCCAGCCCTTCCAGATTCAGGCCACTACGACCCAGGGCGGAAATAATACCGGATGTCGCCGTTTGGCCAAGCCCGAATGGGTTGCCAACGGCAACAGCAAAGTCGCCGACCCGCAACTGATCGGAGTCTGCCATTTTGATTTCGGTGAGATTTTTGGCGTCATTCAACTGCAACAACGCGATATCGGTTTGTTCATCGCGGCCGATCAGCTTGGCGTCATATTCACGGCCGTCATTCAACTGCACCTGAATTTTATCCGCATTGTTGACGACGTGATTGTTGGTTAGCACATAGCCTTTTTCGGCATTGATGATCACGCCAGAGCCCAACCCTTCGAACGGACGTGAATTCTGTTTTTCCGACGGGGTGTTCGGGCCAAAGAAGAATTTGAACTCTTCCGGAATGCGCTGGCGCTGCACCTGTGTGCCTTCCACATGCACGCTGACGACCGCAGGCAGCACTTTTTCCAGCATGGGGGCCAGACTGGGCAGCGCCTGACCTTCTACAACGGCAGGCAGCGCGGCGTTGGCTGGGGGCACTGAAGACAACGACAGTCCAATACCGAGTGCCAGTGCGCTATATAACAACGATGTTTTTTTCATTGATTGTTAACTCTCTCACGACCTGCTGATGAATAAAACGATGATATATAAACTCAAACTTGCGGTGAATACTCAGACCCGGAGCTGTGTGTAAAGTTCGCTGATATTTCGTCAGCAAAATGTAACGACCGACCGTGTCATGGATAAAGTGGAGAGGGTCAGCATGACCGACAAGAAATGCCCTGACGACAAATTGAGTGCCGTCAGGGCGGATAACCGCGGCAACGTTGGCTAAAAATAGCCGCTTATTTGCCTGTCGGGTGAGTGCCACGCAGCAGGCCGGAGGCACTGCCGGAATAGTCGCGTGGCGGCATATCCACCGGTGCCTGGTCGTTGTCCGATTCGGCTTCGGTCAGGCGATAACGAAACGGGTTATCCTGCATCGGAACATCCGGCAGCAGGTTGTTGGAGCTTTTCACCATATGCTGATAAAGCTGACGATAATCGCGCGCCATATTGTCGAGCAGTTCTGCACTGTGGGCAAAATGGCTGACCAATTCCTGACGGTATTCTTCCAGTTCGGTTTTGTTTTTCTCCAGTTCGTTTTGCAGTACCTGCTGCTGGCGCAGTTTACGGTTACCGAACCGCATCGCGACAGCGCCAATGATGACACCGATAACAAATCCAATCAGCGCAGACTCCCAGGTCATAAAACGACTCCTATTTTTGACTTCGTTGTCCCGTAGGGTTTTTTCACTTAATAATAGTCACTATAACCGCTAACCTCGCTGGAGTGGAGCCCTTGTATATCTGGTCTGATCGGGTAGGTGGGTACTGCGAAGCGGTAACGCTCACGATCACGGGCTGAACCGGCGTTAACGCACGATAAAATACAACGAAATTTTTCTCAGGGATTTTGTGCTATGCAGAGAACAACCCCTTTGGCACTTTATCAGCAGGCTTTGATGGCACAGACCTATCAGCCGGATGAGGTGCAGCATCAGACGGTTGTCCGTTTGAACGCTATCCATCAAACGCTGACAGATCAGGTATGGATACAACCCGAAAACGGCACACCGGGACTGCTATCGAAATGGCGTAGTTGGTTGGGTCAGAAAGAAAAAACGCCGACACCGGTGCAAGGTCTGTACATGTGGGGCGGTGTCGGGCGGGGTAAAACCTGGCTGATGGACCTGTTTTTCCACAGCCTGCCTTCGGAGCGGAAACTTCGGCTGCATTTCCACCGTTTTATGCTGCGGGTGCATGAAGAACTGAACCAGTTGCAAGGGCAGGAAAATCCGCTGGAAAAGGTGGCGGACGGCTTTAAGGCACAGACCGACATTCTGTGTTTCGATGAGTTTTTCGTTTCGGATATTACCGACGCCATGTTGCTGGCGGAACTGTTGCGGGCGTTATTCTCGAGAGGGATTGCGCTGGTTGCGACGTCTAATATTCCACCTGACGAGTTGTATCGCAATGGGTTGCAGCGTGCGCGCTTCCTGCCCGCTATTGAGCTTATCAAGCGTTATTGTGATGTGCTTAATGTGGATGCGGGTATTGATTACCGGCTGCGTACGTTGACCCAGGCTCATCTGTACCTTACGCCTATCAATGACGAGACAGAGGCTGACATGCAGGCGATGTTCCGTCGTCTGTCTGGGCGGGATGGTAGCCAACCAGGCCCGGTACTGGAGGTGAATCATCGTCCGTTGGCAACACTGAGCGCGGGGGATGGCGTGCTGGCGGTGGATTTTGCCACGTTGTGTCTTGAGGCGCGCAGTCAGAACGATTACATCGCCTTATCGCGGTTGTACCACACGGTGTTATTGCACCATGTGCCGGTGATGGCGGTAAAAGATGAGAACGCAGCGCGTCGTTTTCTGGCGTTGGTGGATGAATTCTATGAGCGTCGGGTGAAGCTGATTATCTCCGCCCAGGCGCCGATGTTTGAGATTTATCAGGGTGAGCACCTGAAGTTCGAATATCAGCGCTGTCTGTCGCGTTTACAGGAAATGCAAAGCGAGGAGTACCTGCGCCAGCCGCATTTGCCGTAGCCGTGATTGACGGTGGCAAACACATTATGCTGTGCAGGAAATTATGAGAGAAAAAAGTCGACCTTTGGGATCGACTTCTCTATAATCCTGCGACCCCACGTTACAACAAAGTTTTTTTCCCGAAACTTTAATCGCGCTGGCAATAGCTATTCGAAGGGGTAGGTTTGCTGGACTAGATAGCCGTGTGAACCTCAACACTATTTATTTAAGCGTTTGGGTGTTCACCAACGTGTAACTTAAATTGGGTAAGCTTTTAATGAAAACTTTTACAGCTAAACCAGAAACCGTAAAACGCGACTGGTACGTTGTTGACGCGAGCGGCAAAACTCTTGGCCGTCTTGCTACTGAACTGGCTCGTCGTCTGCGCGGCAAGCACAAAGCGGAATACACTCCGCACGTTGATACCGGTGACTACATCATCGTTCTGAACGCAGAAAAAGTTGCTGTAACTGGCAACAAACGTTCTGACAAGATGTACTACCATCACACCGGCCACATCGGTGGTATCAAAGAAGCGACCTTTGAAGAGATGATTGCCCGCCGTCCTGAGCGCGTAATTGAAATCGCGGTTAAAGGCATGCTGCCGAAGGGCCCGCTGGGTCGTGCTATGTACCGTAAACTGAAAGTTTACGCGGGTAACGAGCACAATCACGCGGCACAGCAACCGCAAGTTCTGGACATTTAATCGGGATTATAGGCAATGGCTGAAAATCAATACTACGGCACTGGTCGCCGCAAAAGCTCCGCCGCTCGTGTATTTATCAAACCGGGCAGTGGCAACATCGTTATCAACCAGCGTACACTGGAACAGTACTTTGGCCGCGAAACCGCGCGCATGGTCGTTCGCCAGCCGCTGGAACTGGTCGATATGGTTGGTAAACTGGATCTGTACATCACCGTTAAAGGTGGTGGTATTTCCGGTCAGGCCGGTGCTATCCGTCATGGTATCACCCGCGCTCTGATGGAATACGACGAATCCCTGCGTTCTGAACTGCGTAAAGCTGGCTTCGTTACTCGTGACGCTCGTCAGGTTGAACGTAAGAAAGTGGGTCTGCGCAAAGCACGTCGTCGTCCGCAGTACTCCAAACGTTAATTTCTGTCTGCCTGGCAGCGAAATCAACGCAGAAAAACCCGGTGCCTGTCACCGGGTTTTTTTTCTTCCTGAACTCACCTGTGGAAAAAATCTGCTGTGATTACCGTGGGTTAGTCATGAAAACACGCTTATCCCCCCACAAAACAAACAGAATCTGATACACTATTGGCCGGTTTTGTGCCTGTTCGCCAGCAAGTGATTTTAACAGAACGACAGATGTCGTCCGCTTTCTCCCCTTTGGGGAAGCCTAAACGCGGCAAGGCCAGCAGGATCATATTCGATCGGTTGTTCGCCGTATTTTTTCGATAACTTGGAGGTTTTCATGGCTGTCGCTGCCAACAAACGTTCGGTGATGACGCTGTTTTCTGGTCTGTCCGACATTTTTAGCCATCAGGTCCGCATTGTACTGGCCGAGAAAGGGGTAAGTGTCGAGATTGAACAGGTGGACATGGATAATCTGCCGCAGGATCTTATCGACCTTAATCCTTACGGCTCGGTGCCGACACTGGTTGACCGTGAACTGACGTTGTATGAATCACGTATCATCATGGAATACCTGGATGAGCGTTTCCCACACCCGCCGCTGATGCCGGTTTATCCGGTGGCGCGTGGTAATAGCCGTCTGATGATGCATCGCATTGAGCAGGACTGGTATTCGCTGATGAAAACCATCCAGACTGGCAATGCTCAGGATGCGGAAGCGGCACGCAAGCAGCTGCGTGAAGAACTGCTGGCTATCGCCCCAGTTTTCAACGAAGCACCCTATTTCATGAGTGAAGAGTTCAGCCTGGTGGATTGCTATCTGGCACCATTGTTGTGGCGTCTGCCGCTGCTGGGTATTGAGTTGAGTGGTTCTGGTGCTAAAGAACTGAAGGGTTATATGACCCGTGTGTTCGAACGTGATGCCTTCCTCGCTTCGTTGACTGAAGTGGAGCGCGAAATTCGGTTGCAGTCCAGAGGGTAATGGCATGACGTTGTCTCAGCTCTCTCCACGCCGTCCCTATTTATTACGGGCTTTTTATGACTGGTTGCTGGACAACCAATTAACGCCGCATCTGGTTGTGGATGTGACTGTTCCCGGAGTGCAAGTGCCGATGGAGTTTGCCCGTGATGGGCAGATTGTCCTGAATATTGCGCCGCGTGCGGTAGGCAATCTCGAACTGGCTGATGACAGCGTGCGCTTTAATGCGCGTTTTGGCGGTGTTCCCCGCCAGGTGTTTGTCCCGATGGCGTCGGTGATGGCTATCTATGCGCGTGAAAATGGCGCGGGTACGATGTTTGAGCCTGAGCCCGCTTACGAAATTGTCGAAGAGTTTGGCGTACAGCCCCATTCTGAAGAAGAATCCAGACCAACACTGATGTCGGTAGTGGACAATGAACCTTCTTCTCCTGCCGCTGAGAGCGAGCCGCAGCCAGATGACGAGCCGCCCTCGCCACCAAGAGGTGGTCGGCCTTCCCTGCGGGTGGTCAAATAATCGCACTGATAAAAAAGGCACGGTAACGTGCCTTTTTTATTGCCCGAATGAAAGGTTCATAAAGCCGATAAGGTCCATAATGTCTTTGCTGTCTGGTAACGAGTTTATCCATTGTCAGTCTCGTGTTTAATCGAAGGAGAATGTGATGAAAACCAGTCAAGGCCGCTGTTTATGCGGTGCAGTAACGATAACGGTCCCTGAGTCATGCACGCATGATGTGTATGTCTGCCATTGCGGTATGTGTCGTACATGGGGAGGTGGGCCGTTGATGGCGATTGAAACTCAGCAAGGGGTGGTACTTGAGGGGGAAGAACATATCGGACGGTATCGTTCTTCAGACTGGGCGGAACGTGCGTTCTGCCGCACCTGCGGAACCCACCTGTTTTATCGGCTGCTTAAACCGGAAATCTATTCAATTTCCGCCGGGCTATTCCCCAATGTCCCGCAAAAACTGGCTTCGCAGGTCTACATTGATAACAAGCCTGATTATTACGATTTCGTACAGCAAACCCCAACGATGACCGAACAGGACATCATTGATTTATATAAAAAGTAATACGGATTCCTGATGAGGGAAAACAACCTGCATTGGCAAGTATAAAGGCGGCCGTAGCCGCCTTTGATGTGTCAGAAAGTCATTACACTTCCAGATAGTTCATGATGCCGTCAGCCGCTTTACGGCCTTCTGCTATCGCGGTTACCACCAGATCAGAACCACGTACCGCATCGCCGCCGGCGAAGATTTTCGGGTTTGACGTCTGGAAAGCACTGTTGCTCTGTTCCGGGGCGATGATACGACCCTGAGTATCCAGCTCCACGCCATGATCCGCCAGCCACGTCATTTTATGCGGACGGAAACCAAACGCCATGATAACTGCATCGGCTTCCAGCACATGCTCGGAACCCTCAACCGGTTCAGGACGACGACGGCCGTTAGCATCCGGTGCGCCCAGTTCAGTGCGGATCATGCGTACACCGCACACTTTACCAGCGCCATTGATTTCAATACTGAGCGGCTGGAGGTTGAAGCGGAACTCTACGCCTTCTTCGCGCGCATTTTTCACTTCGCGCTTGGAGCCCGGCATGTTTTCTTCATCACGACGGTAGGCACAAGTGACATGCGTTGCTCCCTGGCGAATCGAGGTACGCACACAGTCCATCGCTGTATCGCCGCCACCCAGAACGACGACACGTTTGCCTTGCATCGAGATATAGGGTTCCTGCTCGCTGGTTTCGAAGCCCATCAGGTTCTTGGTATTGGCAATCAGGAACGGCAGAGCATCGTATACGCCTGGCGCGTCTTCGTTTTCCAGCCCGCCGCTCATTGACTGATAGGTACCGACACCCAGGAACACGGCGTCATATTCTGCCAGTAAGTCGTTCAACGGAACGTCTTTGCCGACTTCCGTATTCAGGTGAAAGTCGATGCCCATCTCCGTGAAGATTTCGCGGCGCTTCGTCATCACCTCTTTTTCCAGCTTGAATGCCGGGATACCGAAGGTCAGCAGGCCGCCAATTTCCGGGTGGCGGTCATAGACCACCGCTTTCACGCCGTTACGGATCAGAACATCGGCACAAGCCAGCCCGGCAGGACCGGCGCCGATAATCGCCACACGCTTGCCGGTTGGCTCGACTGACGAAACATCCGGACGCCAGCCCATTTCGATGGCTTTATCGTTGATGTAGCGCTCGATGTTACCGATAGTGACGGCACCGAATTCGTCATTCAGTGTGCAAGAGCCTTCACACAGGCGGTCCTGTGGGCAGACGCGGCCGCACACTTCCGGCAGGCTGTTCGTCTGGTGAGACAGCTCAGCGGCTTCAATAATCCGTCCCTCATTCGCCAGCTTCAGCCAGTTCGGGATGTAGTTATGGACCGGGCATTTCCATTCGCAGTAGGGGTTGCCGCAAGCCAGGCAGCGATCTGCCTGGGCTTTGGACTGGCTTTCCGAGAATGGCTCGTAAATTTCAACAAACTCGATTTTACGAATCTTCAGCGGTTTCTTGGGCGGATCAACGCGCTGTAAGTCGATAAACTGATAAACATTCTGACTCATGATGACCTCTTACTGCGCCTGTACCCGCAGCTCCGCTGCGGAACGACTACGATGACCCAACAACGCTTTCACATCACTTGACTTCGGTTTGACCAACGAAAATTTCGAAGCCCAGGTCGGCCAGTTGGCAAGAATTTCCTCACCACGCTGCGAACCGGTGTGCTGGACGTGCTCGGTAATCAGCCCGCGCAGGTGCTCTTCGTGAATCGCCAGGTTTTCCACATCCAGCACTTCAACCAGTTCAGGGTTAACGCGCTTACGGAATTCGCCGTCTTCGTCCAGGACATAGGCGAAGCCGCCGGTCATGCCTGCGCCAAAGTTGACGCCGGTACGACCGAGGATGCAGACGATACCGCCAGTCATGTATTCGCAGCCGTTATCACCGATACCTTCCACCACGGTGATGGCACCGGAGTTACGCACGGCGAAGCGCTCGCCAGCACGGCCAGCAGCGAACAGTTTGCCGCCGGTTGCGCCGTACAGGCAGGTGTTACCGATAATGCTGGCTTCGTGACTGCGGAAGGCGGAACCCACCGGCGGACGCACGGAGATAACACCACCGGCCATCCCTTTACCCACATAGTCGTTAGCATCGCCGGTCAGGGCCAGCTCAACACCGCCTGCGTTCCAGACGCCGAAGCTCTGGCCTGCTGTACCGGTGAAATGGACTTTGATCGGGTCGCTTGCCAGACCTTGATCACCATGTTTTTCTGCGATCATGCCGGACAAGGTGGCCCCGACAGAGCGGTCGGTATTGCGGATGTCGAAGTAGAGCGCTTTGCTTTGTCTGGCATCGACATGCGCCTGAGCCTGTGCGATCAGCTCTTTGTTCAACAGCCCCTTGTCAAACGACGGGTTGCCTTCGGTGCAGTACAGCGCTTTGCCGGGTTGCGGTGCAACGGTGTGCAGCAACGGCGACAGATCCAGTTTATTCTGCTTGGCGGTGATGCCATCCAGTTCGACCAGCAAATCGGTACGGCCGATCAGGTCTACCAGACGGCTCACGCCCAGCTCCGCCATCAGCTCGCGGGTTTCGCGGGCGATGAAGGTGAAGTAGTTAACGACACGTTCTGGCAGGCCGTGATAGTGGTCGCGGCGCAGTTTGTCATCCTGAGTTGCTACGCCGGTAGCGCAGTTGTTCAGGTGACAGATACGCAGGTATTTACAACCCAGCGCCACCATCGGGCCAGTACCGAAGCCGAAGCTCTCCGCACCCAGAATCGCTGCTTTCACGATATCCAGACCGGTTTTCAGACCACCATCCACCTGCAGGCGAATCTTATGGCGCAGGCCGTTGGCCACCAGCGCCTGCTGGGTTTCTACCAGACCCAGTTCCCACGGACATCCAGCGTATTTCACCGACGTCAGCGGACTAGCACCGGTACCACCGTCATAGCCAGCGATAGTGATAAGGTCAGCATAGGCTTTAGCCACACCGGTAGCGATGGTGCCGACGCCCGGTTCTGATACCAGCTTGACTGAAATCATCGCCTTCGGGTTGACCTGTTTCAGGTCGAAAATCAACTGCGCCAGATCTTCGATAGAATAAATATCATGGTGTGGCGGTGGCGAAATCAGGGTCACACCCGGCACGGAATAACGCAGACGTGCGATATACGGGGTAACTTTATCGCCCGGTAACTGACCGCCTTCACCCGGTTTAGCACCTTGCGCCACTTTGATCTGAATAACGTCGGCATTGACCAGATAGGCTGGGGTCACACCAAAGCGACCGGAAGCCACCTGCTTGATACGGGACACTTTATTGGTACCGTAGCGCGCCGGGTCTTCGCCGCCTTCACCGGAGTTGGAAAAACCGCCCAGACTGTTCATGGCTTCTGCCAGCGATTCATGCGCTTCAGGGCTCAGGGCACCGATAGACATGGCGGCGGTGTCAAAGCGTTTAAACAGCTCTGAGTCTGGCTCAACCTGTTCCAGCGGGATGGCTGCGCCTGCCTGCGGTTGCACCGCCAGCAGGTCACGCAGCATCGATGCCGGACGCTCGTTAACCAGTTTGGCGTACTGCTGGTAATCCTGATAGTTGCCGCTGTGAACCGCGGTTTGCAGTGTTTTCACCACATCAGGGTTGTAGGCGTGGTATTCACCGCCATAAACGAACTTGAGCAGACCACCCTGATCGAGTTTTTGGCGCTTGAGCCAGGCGCGTTTGGATAGGTTTTGCAGGTCCTGCTCAAAATCGCTGAAACTGGCACCGCCAATACGGCTTACCACACCCTGGAAGCAACGGGACGACACATCCTGATGCAGACCCACCGCTTCGAACAGCTTCGAACAGCGGTAAGAGGCGATAGTGGAGATCCCCATCTTGGACATGATCTTGTACAGACCTTTGTTGATGCCGTTACGGTAGTTCTGCATCACGGTACGGTACGGTTTGTCGATGGTGTGGTTATCAACCAGACCTGCCAGTGTCTCATAGGCCAGATACGGGTAAACCGCCGTCGCACCGAAGCCGAGTAATACGGCAAAGTGGTGCGGATCGCGGGCGCTACCAGTTTCAACAATGATGTTGGCATCGCAGCGCAGGCTTTTCTCCACCAGGCGAGCCTGAATCGCGCCCACTGCCATGGGGGCTGGCACTGGCAGACGGTCTTGTGCGATACCACGGTCGGTCAGCACCAGCAATACTGCGCCAGCACGAACCTTGTATTCCGCTTCGTCACACAGTTTTTCCACGGTCTCCTGCAACGAACGCTGCTTAGGATCGAAAGTGATATCGATCTTCTCGGCGCGGTAATGCTCAGGATCCTGGTTGATCAATTGAATGAAGTCGGAGTAGAGCAGGATCGGCGATTTGAAGCTCAGGCGGTGTGCCTGTCCTTCCGCTTCGCAGAATACATTCATTTCGCGACCGATACAGGTAGCGAGCGACATCACATGCGATTCGCGCAGCGGGTCGATTGGCGGGTTGGTCACCTGCGCAAACTGCTGGCGGAAATAATCGTAAATGATGCGCGGGCGGCTCGACAGCACGGCGAACGGGGTATCATCCCCCATCGAGCCGGTTGCTTCCTGACCGTTTTCGCCCAGTACGCGAATGACCTGATCCAACTCTTCAAAGCTGTAACCAAACTGCTTCTGGTAGGTTTCCAGCAGCGCGTTGTCCAGTTCCCGGCTACCGACCTGATCGTCTGGCAGTTCTTCGAACGGCACCAACCGTTTAACGTTTTTCTCCATCCACTCTTTGTAGGGATGGCGGCTTTTCAGGTCGTCGTCGGTTTCGGTTGAATGCAGAATTCGGCCGGTACGGGTATCGATAACCATCAGTTCGCCCGGGCCGACGCGGCCTTTTTCCACCACTTCGTCAGGCTGGTAATCCCAGATACCCACTTCGGAGGCACAGGTGATCAGCTTATCTTTGGTGATGACATAGCGCGCCGGGCGCAGGCCGTTACGGTCAAGGTTACAGGCGGCGTAACGTCCGTCAGACAGCACCAGACCGGCTGGGCCGTCCCACGGCTCCATATGCATGGAGTTAAAGTCGAAGAAAGCGCGCAGCTCCGGATCCATGTTCGGGTTGTTCTGCCAGGCGGGTGGCACCAGCAGACGCATCGCACGTACGATGTCCATCCCACCGGCGAGGAACAGTTCCAACATGTTATCCAGCGACATGGAGTCTGACCCGCTTTCGTCAACGAACGGTGCGGCATCCAACAGGTCAGGGATCAGCGGAGTTTTAAATTTGTAGGCGCGAGCACGAGCCCACTGACGGTTACCGGTGATGGTGTTGATTTCACCATTGTGCGCCAGATAGCGGAACGGTTGGGCCAGACGCCAGCGTGGCACCGTGTTGGTGGAGAAGCGCTGATGGAACAGACAAATTGCTGATTCCATACGCAAGTCCGCCAGATCCAGATAAAACCGTGGCAAGTCTGTGGGCATGCACAGACCTTTATAGATGTTCACCAGGTTGGACAGGCTGCAAACGTAAAAGTCTTTATCCTGAACGCGTTTCTCAATGCGGCGACGCGCCATAAACAGGCGGCGTTCCATATCACGTGGACGCCAGCCGGCCGGGGCGTTAACAAAAATCTGTTCGATGCACGGCAGGGAAGACAGGGCGATTTCACCCAGCACGTCCGGATTGGTCGGGACTTCACGCCAGCCCAGTACGGATAAGGTCTCGTTTTGCAGTTCTTCTTCTACAATTCGACGCGTGGCACGGGCTTTCTCTTCATCCCGGCTGAGGAACAGCATACCGACCGCATAATTGTTCGCTAACCGCCAGCCGTGCTCTTCGGCAACCAGACGGAAGAAACGATCGGGTTTCTGGAGTAATAAACCGCATCCGTCGCCGGTCTTGCCATCGGCAAGAATCGCACCACGGTGCTGCATGCGTGCCAGGGCGTGGATCGCCGTGCGCACGACTTTATGGCTCGGTTCACCTTCTATATGGGCGATCAATCCGAAACCACAGTTGTCTCTTTCATGGGATGCATCGTACAACATATCTCAGTGAACCTCCCCAGGCTCTGTATGACGTCCTCAATCGACAACCTCACTGCCAGAATCGGCTGCGTAAATAACGCGTTAACCGCACGCTAACCGCGAGCGACCCCTTCACTGCGCCAATAAGGCATCAGTGGTGTGCGCCGCTCTCTTTTATCTGGCCTCTCGTAAGGTATCACAAGTGATGTGACTTGCTTGATGAGGGAGTCTTCTTCTTACTGCATAAATATGACGAGACGTTCACTCGTCAGGAAATCTTCCAGCGGATTCCCAAATTAGCGAGAAACCCTGTTCAGGTCAAATACCCATGACGAGCAGGCACTTTAGGGATAATATTTGCTTATGTTTATGAAATAAAAGGATTTAATTAATAAAAAGAAGATGTTGGCAGGAGCAGGGGATAGGTTGAACTGTGAGCTGTATCACTATGCTAATAGCGGGTTTTTATGGCTGCATGCTGATATAGTCTTAATTTGTGGCATCTTATTCTGTTTCGCGCCTTTTTTTTACTTTATGACACTGTTTTCATTTTACGGTCATCTTTTAATGGAATTAACCTCGCGGATAAGAAAAATTAATCAGGAATAATGTGATTTTATTTTCATTAAAAACGAATAAACATGCAGCTGCATAAACTGGGGCGTATTGATCGGGGTCATCGCCGTTAATGGGCGAGAAAGGTAGGCTGATTTTTTGTGAAATGAAGAATCAGAATATGCAATTGCAAAAATTAATCAATATGTTTGGTGGGGATCTTCAGCGTCGTTATGGAGAAAAAATCCATAAACTGACGTTGCACGGGGGATTTAGCTGCCCAAACCGCGACGGTACGCTGGGGCGGGGCGGTTGTACTTTCTGCAATGTGGCGTCATTTGCGGATGAACAGATGCAACAGCGCAGTATCGCTGAACAATTAGCGGCACAGGCTGGCAAGGTCAACCGCGCAAGCCGCTATCTGGCCTATTTTCAGGCGTATACCAGCACTTATGCCGAAGTGCAGGTATTGGCGTCCATGTACCGGCAGGCGCTGGCGCAGGCTGACATTGTGGGGTTATGCGTCGGCACCCGACCGGATTGTGTACCGGACACAGTGCTGGACTTGCTGGCTGACTACCATGAGCAGGGGTATGAAGTCTGGCTGGAGCTGGGATTGCAAAGCGCCCATGATCGGACACTACGGCGTATCAATCGCGGGCATGATTTCGCCTGCTACCAACAGACGGTGCAGCGAGCTCGTGCCAGAGGGCTGAAAGTATGCAGCCACCTGATTGTCGGCTTGCCCGGTGAGCGCGATGAACATTGTCTGTCGACGTTGCAGCGCGTTGTTGAAGCCGGTGTCGAGGGGATTAAATTGCATCCGCTGCATATTGTGACCGGCAGCGTGATGGCGAAAGCCTGGCAAGCGGGCCGACTGGCGGCACTGCCGTTGGAGCACTATGTGTCGATTGCCAGTGAGATGATTCGTCACACCCCGCCCGATATTGTTTACCACCGTATTTCTGCCAGCGCCCGACGTCCGACGCTGCTGGCGCCATTGTGGTGCGAAAACCGTTGGACAGGCATGGTCGGCATTCACGATTACCTGCAACAGCATGGGACGCAAGGTTCCGCGTTGGGGCAGCCGTTTCATTATTCGACACGCTAAATTCGACACACGCATTACCGACATTCTCATTACCCGACACACTCATCTTCGTGGCGGCTCGCAAATCGACCGCTCATTTACCACGCACATGATTTTTTTACGGTATGATTTGCGTGTTGACGACTAAGGAACACTGTTATGAGGCAAATCAGGCTGTTGGCGCAGTATTACGTTGATTTAATGGTCAAACTGGGGTTGGTCCGGTTTTCCCTGCTACTGGCGTCGGCGCTGGTTTTGCTGGCGCTGGTGGTACAAATGGCGGTGACGCTATTGCTCACCGGCAAGGTGGAAAATATCGACGTAGTACGCTCTATTTTCTTCGGTTTATTGATTACGCCTTGGGCGGTTTATTTTTTGTCGGTGGTGGTCGAGCAGCTTGAAGAGTCTCGTCAGCGCCTGTCCCGGCTGGTGGCCAAACTGGAAGAAATGCGCCAGCGCGATCAGGAACTGAACGAACAGCTACAGGGTAACATCAGCCAGCTCAATCAGGAGATTAGCGATCGTATTAAGGCGGAAGAAGCCCGATTGCTGATGGTTTCCAAGTTGCGCGAAGAAATGGCGCGTCGTGAGCAGGCACAGGTTGAACTGGAGCAGCAATCGGCGCTGCTGCGCTCTTTTCTTGATGCCTCGCCAGATCTGGTCTACTACCGCAATGAAAATAAAGAGTTTTCCGGCTGTAACCGGGCGATGGAACTGCTGCTCGGCAAAAGCCAGAAGCAACTGATTGGCCTGACGCCGAAAGATGTTTACCCCCCCGATATTGCTGAAAAAGTCATGGAAACCGATGAGAAGGTGTTTCGTCACAACGTTTCATTGACCTATGAACAGTGGCTGGTTTATCCGGATGGGCGCAAAGCCTGTTTTGAACTGCGTAAGGTGCCGTTTTACGACCGAATGGGAAAACGGCATGGGCTCATGGGGTTTGGTCGCGATATTACGGAGCGTAAGCGCTATCAGGACGCGTTGGAGAACGCCAGCAGGGAAAAGACCACCTTCATCTCTACAATCAGCCACGAGCTGCGTACGCCGCTTAACGGCATTGTCGGTCTGAGTCGTATCCTGCTCGATACCCATTTGGATACTGAGCAGCAGAAATACCTGAAAACCATCCACGTCAGCGCCATTACGCTTGGCAATATCTTCAACGACATCATCGAAATGGATAAACAGGAGCGACGTAAGGTCCAACTGGATAATCAGCCGGTGGATTTTGTCGGTTTCGTGGTGGATCTGGAAAACCTCGGTGGATTGCTGGCCCAGCCGAAAGGCCTGCAACTTGAGATGGAACTCCACCAGCCGTTGCCGAAGACCATCATTACTGACGGCACCCGGCTGCGTCAGATCCTGTGGAATCTGCTTAGCAACGCGGTGAAATTCACGCGAGAAGGCCGAGTGGTGGTCCGGGTCTGGCACGAGCAAGGCAATCGCCTGCGCTTTGAGGTGGAGGATTCCGGTATGGGGATCCCAGCCGACGAGCTCGAAAAAATCTTCTCCATGTACTATCAGGTCAAAGACCAACATGGCGGCAAACCGGCGACCGGTACCGGTATCGGGCTGGCGGTTTCTAAGCGCCTGGCACAGAGCATGGGCGGGGATATCCACGTCACCAGTGAGTTGGGTAAAGGTTCCTGCTTTACGCTGACGGTAACGGCACCTGTGGGCGATAGTGATGAATCCGATGACGATGAGCAGGATGAACTGCCGCTGCCCGCGCTGCATGTGCTGTTGGTGGAAGATATTGAGCTGAACGTCGTCGTGGCGCGTTCGGTACTGGAAAAATTGGGTAGCAGCGTCGAGGTGGCGATGACCGGGCAGGCTGCGCTCGACATGTTTGATCCTGATGAGTTCGATTTGGTGTTGTTGGATATCCAGTTGCCGGACATGACCGGGCTTGATGTGGCACGCCGTCTGCGTGAGCGCTATGCCGGACAGTCGATGCCGCCGCTGGTCGCGCTGACGGCAAACGTACTCAAGGATAAAAAAGAGTATCTGGATGCGGGCATGGACGACGTACTGAGCAAACCGCTGGCGGTACCGGCGCTGACCGCCGTTATTCAGCAATACTGGGATCATCATGCACAACCGGAACAGGAAGCCGTGGCGGTGGATACCGGGTCGTTGCATGATCGTATTCTGGATGTGCCGATGCTGGAGCAGTACCTGACGCTGGTGGGACCGAAACTGATTCACCAGAGCCTGGCCATGTTCGAACAGATGATGCCCGGTTATCTGGCGATTCTGGACTCCAACATGACTGCCCGTGACCAGAACGGCATCGCCGAAGAAGGGCACAAAATCAAAGGGGCGGCGGGTTCGGTCGGGCTTAAACATCTGCAACAGGTTGCGCAACAGATTCAGACCACGACATTACCGGCATGGTGGGACAACGTACAGGAGTGGATTGACGAGTTGAAACACGACTGGCAGCAGGATGTGCAGGTATTGAAAGACTGGGTTTCGGAGGCTGAAAAAAAATGACCCCGACCGAAGCCGGGGTGCGCGAATTATGCGCCAACACCAGGGAAAGTGGTACACCTGCGTTCGCTCTCAGATGTCATTGGTACGCAAGCGTTTTTGAAATCCCATCATCTGGCAACACACACCATAGCAAATATGGCGCTGTTTGTTACAAGAATCATTAAAATGTGTGATGTAGATTAGTGTTTGTCAATCAAAAAATCAATTAGTTGATGTAATGAAATGAGGGATAATTGATGAAAAAAGTGGGCGTCGTACTCTGTGGGTGTGGTGTTTATGATGGTTCAGAAATTCACGAAGTTGTCTTGACTCTGCTTGCAATCGATCGCGCAGGGGCTGAAGCCGTCTGCTTTGCGCCGGATAAAGAACAGCTGCATGTTATTAATCACTTGAACGGTGAGGTGACAGGTGAGAAACGCAATGTTTTAGCGGAGTCGGCGCGTATTACCCGTGGAAAAATCCAGCCATTATCCAGTGCCGATCCCCAACAGCTTGATGCGCTGATTGTGCCTGGCGGATTCGGTGCAGCAAAAAATTTGAGTGATTTTGCCACCCGTGGGGCGGACTGCGAGATTGATAAAGAACTGAAAATACTGACACGTGAAATTCATAAGAAAAATAAACCAATTGGCTTCATTTGCATCGCGCCGGCCATGTTGCCAAAACTGCTCGATACCTCTGTGCGGCTTACAATTGGTAACGATATGGGAACCGCTCAGGCGATAGAAGCGATGGGTGGTGTACATGTTGAATGCCCAGTGGATGACATTGTTGTTGACGTTGCACATAAGGTTGTGACGACGCCGGCCTATATGCTGGCTAACTCGATTAGCGAAGCGGCCAGCGGAATTGAGAAACTGGTGGCGCGTGTTTTGGAACTGGCTGAATGAGGCCAGGCGGGCGTCCTGGGAAAGGGGGACTGGCGCGCATGGCTGTTTCGATACGTCGCTGGGTGTGGCGTATCTTACTGGGTGTCGTCGCCATATGGCTGGCGGCAATCCTGCTGTTTGCGTTTCTGCCGGTTCCTTTTTCCGCCGTGATGATCGACAGGCAACTTAGCGCCTGGTTGAGTGGTGATTTCAGCTATGTGGCCCATTCTGATTGGGTATCGATGGATGACATTGCTGCTGTCGCACCTCTGGCCGTAATTGCCGCAGAAGATCAGAAATTTCCCCAGCATTGGGGGTTCGATTTCGATGCGATTTCGGCGGCACTCAAACATAACGAGCAGTATGAAAACCGTATTCGCGGCGCATCGACGCTGTCGCAGCAGACAGTAAAAAATCTCTTGTTATGGGATGGTCGCAGTTGGTTGCGTAAAGGTCTTGAAGCTGGTTTGACGGTTGCGGTTGAGCTGGTGTGGACTAAGCGTCGTATCCTGACGGTTTACCTGAATATTGCGGAATTCGGGCCTGGAATTTTTGGTATTGAAGCGGCCTCTCGCCAGTTTTTTAATAAACCGGCGAGCCGGTTGACGGCATCAGAAGCGGCGTTGTTGGCGGCGGTGTTGCCGAATCCTATCCGTTACCACGTCAATAAACCCACAGGTTATGTCATACGACGTCAGCAATGGATCTTGCGTCAGATGAGGCAGATCGGCGGAGAG
Organism: Dickeya zeae NCPPB 2538; assembly: GCF_000406165.1. Classification (NCBI taxonomy): domain Bacteria; kingdom Pseudomonadati; phylum Pseudomonadota; class Gammaproteobacteria; order Enterobacterales; family Pectobacteriaceae; genus Dickeya; species Dickeya zeae. The sequence goes on from NZ_CM001977.1 coordinate 366,073, forward strand.
CATTTTCTGGAAGCGAATAGACTCTATTAACAAACCTGATTAACCGGCAGGTGTTTTTCTCAGGCCGTTTCCGTTTTCAGGGGCCTGTTCGGAAATTATAACAGCCTGAATGGAGATAGAAGATGCCGTATGGCATGGCTTTTTTAATATCGCTGCTACTGTGTGGACTGATGGTGTCTGCCGACGCGGCTTCTGTCAAAACAGACAATTCTGCTTATGTATTTTTGCATGCGGATAGTCTTGCTCAGGTAAAACAGCAATTGCGTAATCAGGCTGTACCTGCACAGCGGCAACTCGCTTATCAGCAATTGCTGCGGGCTGCAGACAGTGCGATGAAAAAACCTGACCTGACGGTTACTCAAAAACTTTCAATACCGCCGGGGGGCGACCGTCACGACTATCTGAGTCTGGCGGCATACTGGTGGCCTTCTCCACAGCAAAAGGACGGCCTGCCTTGGGTGCGACATGACGGTAAGGTAAATCCGGCGACCAAGGGTGAACAGACCGATGCTGTCCGTCTGGCGACGTTTACCGATAGGGTACATGTGCTGGCGCTGGCCTGGTACTTCTCTGAACGGCCTGAATATGCCAATAAAGCCATTTCCATGATTCGTACCTGGTTTATCACGCCTGACACGCGGATGAACCCTAACCTGAATTATGCACAAGCGATTCCGGGCAGGAATGAGGGGCGCGGCGCGGGTGTCCTTGATGGGCGTTTTTTCGCTACCCGTATTGTGGATGCGTTAGCCATCGTGCAGCAGGCACCGGGGTGGACTGCCAATGACGATAAGCAGATGCGTCAGTGGATGACGGAGTACCTGCACTGGCTGCTGACAAGCCATAACGGCAAGCAGGAAGCGGCGGCGAAGAATAATCACGGTAGCTGGTATGCAGTACAGGTGGCGGGTATTGCGGCCTATCTGGGGCAGACGGAAACGGTAAAGGCCATGGTGGCATTGCAGCGCCAGAAACTCGACCATCAACTGGCGGCTGGTGGCGCGCAACCAGAGGAACTGGCGAGAACCCGGTCGTTCCATTATAGCGTTTTCAATTTGCAGGCTGTCAGTTGGATGGAGACCCTCGCCGAGAAGTATGGCGAGAATCTGTGGCGGTATCAGACACCTCAAGGGGAAAGCCTGTTGTCGGCGCTCGATTTCGTTGCCCCTTATCTGGATGCGTCCAGGCCCTGGCCTTATAAGACGATAGGGCGTGAACGTCGCGACGGTAGTCCGTTAATTCCACTGATGCTGCAGGCTGAACGGGCTATCGGCGCTCCCCGTTATCGGGCTGTTATCCGACAGGCCGGGTTTACGTCGTTGCTGACCGGGGAAGCGCAGGGGAAAAATGACGCCCCAGCCAGTGTGGATGCCCGGCGAAGTATCTGGTTGTTGTCGACGCCACCCTTTGGGGGAACAGGCAACGACGTCATCATTAAGTAAGAAAGTAAGCAAGAACGTGCTGTCGGCAGGCTATTGCACCCGGTGTTTACCGTGAGGGTTTTATATCGAATGGTTATGGCGGCCAGTACGTGGCCGCCATGTAAAGCGTTGGGGTTAGTCGAGATAGCTGAACGCGGTCGTTACATGTTTGACGCCACCGACCTTGCTGGCTATCTGGGCGGCTGACGTCGCTTCGCGGCGAGTCACCATACCCAGCAAAAAGACTTCGCCATTTTCGGTGGTGACCTTCACATTGGATGATTTCACCAGGTCGCTGGTCAGCAACTGAGAGCGCACTTTGGTGGTTATCCAGGTATCCATGGAGGCGGTACCCAGTGAAATCGGCGTGCCTTTGCGAATTTCGTTATACACTTCGGTAGTGCCTTCCACGCCCATCGCTATCTGTTTCGCCCTGCTTGCCAGCTCTGTATTAGGGGCCTGGCCGGTCAACAGAACCTTGCCCTGATAAGCGGTGACAGAGACTCGTGCTTCTTTGCCTAATTGTGCATCCTTACTCAGCGCGTTAGATACCCTGACTTCCAGCGTTCCATCGTCGACCTGGGTGCCGACAGTCCGAGGGTCGGTCGCGGATTTGGTTGCAACCGCCGCGCTACCAATCGCGACAGCACCAATACAGCCTTGCAGCATCAGACAAGCAGACAGCAGGGCAATACAAGGGTAGATCCTCATGGGGTGCTCCTTAATCGTTCTGGTGTGGAAAAAGCGTGTTATCAATCAAATCGCACAAACAATTGACCGTTAGCATATGCATTTCCTGAATACGGGCGCTACGGTGCGACGGGATACGAATTTCCACATCCTGCTGCCCCAGTAAACCCGCCAGCTCACCACCATCGTAGCCGGTCAGCGCTACAATAGTCATGTCACGCGTAACGGCGGCTTCTACCGCTTTGACGATATCGCGGCTGTTGCCGCGTGTAGATATCGCCAGCAAGACATCGCCAGCCTGACCCAGCGCCCGTACCTGCTTGGCATAGACCTCTTCATGCAAGCGATCGTTGGCGATAGCGGTTAAGACCACGTTATCAGCATTAAGTGCAATCGCAGGCAGACTAGGCCGTTCGGTTTCAAAACGATTAATCATACTGGCGGCAAAATGCTGTGCGTTGGCGGCAGAGGTGCCGTTACCACAGCACAGGATTTTGTTGCCATTGAGCAGTGATTGCACCATGGCCAGCGCTGCGCGCGAAATGGCGTCCGGCAGTGCTTCTGCCGCAGCAATCTGGGTTTGAATGCTTTCCGTGAAACAGACTTTAATTCTCTCCAGCACGTTCAGTTAACCTGTTTTGAAGTTGAAAATCGTGGTGTGTTGAACATTCATAGTGTGTTGAACATTCATACATCGTGTGTCGAATATTCAAGGTGTTAATCCGGTTGCCCAAACGCATTCGGCAACCATTCCACCTGTGAGCCGGTTATTGCCAGAACATCAAAGCGGCAATCGGTGGCGTCGAGACTGGCACCCTGACGGGCCAGCCAGACTGACGCGGCGTGCAGCAACGATCGCTGTTTTTGCCGGGTGATACTGGCCGCCGCGCCGCCAAAATCGCTGTTACGGCGGTAACGCACCTCGACAAATACCCAGCTGTTGCCATCGCGCATGATCAAATCCAGTTCGCCGCCTCGCACCGTCACGTTGGCGGCGACAAAAATCAGCCCGGCGCGTTCGAGATGGCGTCGGGCTAATTGTTCGTAGCGATCGCCGGTGTTACGCCGATTCAGGAGGCGGGCACCAGTTGTCCCTGACGGAACTGCAGCCAGGTGAGTTTACGTTTGACGACACAATCCGGCGTGGTACTCAGTATACCGGTCGCGCCGGAAATCGAACTTCCCGGCTGGTGCAACTGTGCAAAGTTGCTGGCCAGTTTCCAGGCATCCATCCCCATGGCGAACAGCCGTACCAGAGAATAGTCGTTACGGAACTGTGTGCTGACTTGTTGCATCAACGCAGGGCTTGCTCCGGTCAGCAACGGAATATCGCTAAACTGCAGCCCTTCCATTTCAAACCGGAAGTCTGGTCCCAGACCTGCCTGAAAGCTGCGTGAACTGGCGTAGAGTGCTGGGTGCAGCGCGCCTTTGTTACGCATGTCGATCATCGGCTTGATCAGGGTGAGTTCATCAGGCGTGGCGATGATGTAAACCGCATCCACGTTACCATCGCTGGTGACGTTGGCTATTGGCGGTGCCTGATTCGGGATAGTCAGACCGCCAACGGTGGTAGACGATGACGGCGCCGACGTTGCGGTTATCACCGGTTGTCCATTGAGCGCAAGGCCAGCGCCGCTATTGATCGCCTGTTTCAGGTCATACACGCCGCCGGTGCGCTGTTGCAGGACCACACCGCCTGACTGCTGTTGCCAGGATTTGGCGAAGGCAGCCACTACTCTATCACCCAGATTACCGCGTGGGGCCAGAATCAGTGGGTGTTGTTTGCCCTGTTTGTGGATGAACTCGGCGGCATCGGCCGCTTCGTCTTCCGGTGACAGCGCGAAATAACAAATGTTGGCATTCGGCTGGACCTGCTCCGGCTGGTTAAGCGCCAACACATTCAGTGATGGGTTGAGTCTCGGTAGCTGTTCCACTTCGTTTTTAAGCAGCGGGCCGACGATAGTCGTGGCACCGTCTTTTTGCGCCTGGGCTATCACGTTGGCTAGCGGCTGATTGGAGGTGTCATAGACTTTCACCGGAATCGTGCTGGCTGACGCCGCCGTTGCCATCGGTATAGCGGTTGCCGTGGCGGTAGGAGCAGGTGCTGGTGCTGGCGCTGGCGCAGAGATTGCCGGGATAGACGGCATCGTGCTATTGGGGGTCGCGGTGGCTGACGCTCCAGCAGTGGCGATATTCGCCGCTTGCGCTATCTGGGCGGGTTGTGCCGGCATTGCCAGCGATGCCTGGCCGCTTCTGGCCGCGCTAAAACCTTGCTGAATCGCATTCGCGAAGACCTGTGCCTGCCCGTTTAACGGCAGCAGCAGCGCGATAGCGTTACTGCCCGCAGGGGCAGTTTCGCCGGCAGGTGTTGTTGTCGCTGCCGGCGGGGTACCGCCTAACTGTGACGGCAGTTGTTTAGCCGCCGGGTGGCGTGGATAACGTTTTTTCCAGTCTGCGATGGCGGCTTGCAGATCCGCCGGGACTTGCGCTTTGGTCTGCCAGAGATTCAGCAGATCCAGCCAGCCTTGCAGGGTATATTCATCGACATTGATGACCATCGAACCGAGATCCTGCTGGGTTAGCTGGGTCAATGCCGTCCAGGTCTGGTCTATATTGCGCTGATGCGCATCCCCTTGTAGCAGCGGTTCCAGCCCGATATAGGCACGAATCAGCGTCAGAGATGAGTGACCCTGAGCGGCGTTGATCTCTGTCTGGTAGTAGCGTTCCTGTAGTTGAGGAGAGAGCGATTTCACGTCCAGCTGTGCCAGCGTGGTGTTCGCCGCGTTCATGTCGTTCTGCGCGACGGCCAGTTCAGCTGTCAGCAGACGTTGCTCCTGGCGCTGTTTGTCACTGAGCTGCGACGGCAATGCGCTTAACTGGTTGCCCGCTTGCGGGAGTTTGCCTTCCTGAATCAGGGCATGAATCGCAAGTAATTGCCAGTCAGCCTTGCTATCATCACCACTTTGCTGCATCTGCTGCAGGTAGTAGTCGGAAGATGCGCCGGCTTTGCTCTCCACGCGTTGTTGGGGCGCGGTGCCTTGTGGGGCCTGGCTGGGACAGCCAGCGAGAAACAGAGCCGCCAGCATAACAGGAACCAGACGACCTGCATGGGTACGGACAGAATTTAACGGAAGCATACTGTATCCAGTGATGTTTTAACGATGCTCAATATTAAATCGGCAAACCGGATGAAACAATGAATCAAGACCAACAAGCTCAGATTTCCGCCTCCACGCTGTACATTGTTCCCACGCCTATCGGCAATCTGGCGGATATCACGCAGCGAGCGTTGACGGTACTGCAACAGGTTGATCTTATTGCAGCAGAAGATACCCGGCATACTGGTTTATTGTTACAACATTTCGCCATTAATGCGCGCTTGTTCGCACTCCATGACCACAATGAGCAGCAAAAGGCAGAACAATTGCTGGACAGACTGCAGCAAGGCATGAGTATCGCACTGGTGTCGGATGCGGGTACACCGTTGATTAACGACCCCGGTTACCACTTGGTTCGTCGATGCCGTGAGGCTGGCGTGCGTGTCGTGCCGTTGCCGGGGCCGTGTGCAGCGATCACGGCGTTGTCTGCCGCTGGTTTGCCATCGGACCGTTTTTGTTATGAAGGTTTCCTGCCAGCAAAAACTAAAGCGCGTAAAGACACTTTGCGTGATTTGCAGGAAGAGGCGCGTACGCTGATTTTCTACGAATCAACCCACCGGCTGCTGGATAGCCTGCAGGATATGGTTGAGGTGTGGGGGGCGGATCGCTACGTGGTACTGGCTCGGGAACTGACCAAAACCTGGGAATCGCTGTACGGCGCGCCGGTGGGGGAATTGCTGGCCTGGGTACGGGAAGATGAGAACCGCCGTAAAGGCGAGATGGTCTTGATTGTGGAAGGGCATCAGCCTGATGAAGACGCGTTGCCTGCGGCGGTGTTGCGCACCCTGCAATTGTTGCGGGCAGAATTGCCGCTGAAAAAAGCGGCGGCGCTGGCGGCAGAGATTCACGGTGTGAAAAAGAACGCACTTTACCGTTATGGGTTGGAACAAGAAAACGGTGAAGGTGCATCGGAAGATGACAAGTAGGACAATTTGTCCTATTATCCGCGCCGAAGTTGACCAGACAGTCGCCGCTTCGTCGTCGTCCTCCGTTAGGGGGAGACGGGCGGAGGGGAGGAAAGTCCGGGCTCCATAGGGCAGGGTGCCAGGTAACGCCTGGGGGGGAAACCCACGACCAGTGCAACAGAGAGCAAACCGCCGATGGCCCGCGCAAGCGGGATCAGGTAAGGGTGAAAGGGTGCGGTAAGAGCGCACCGCGCGGCTGGTAACAGTCCGTGGCACGGTAAACTCCACCCGGAGCAAGGCCAAATAGGGGTTCACATGGTACGGCCCGTACTGAACCCGGGTAGGCTGCTTGAGCCAGCGCGCGAGCTCTGGCCTAGATGAATGACTGTCCACGACAGAACCCGGCTTATCGGTCAACTTCACTCTTTCAGAACCCCGCCAATCGGCGGGGTTTTTTTTATGTCTTTCTCCGGTGATACGACTAAATCGTCAAATTTATTGACAATCATCATCATGGTTATCCGACTGTATCGACGAAACAGGAGGGGTAAAGTAGTCACTATCGGTACTCGCTACCCACACTATTACTAAGGATATCGTTATGAGCATTTCCCGGATGCCGGCACTGTTTCTGGGCCACGGGAGCCCGATGAATGCGCTGGAAGACAATGAATACACACGGGCCTGGCGTAAACTGGGCGAAACCCTGCCACGTCCGAAAGCAATTGTAGCGGTATCCGCACACTGGTATACCCGCGTCACCGCGGTGACGGCAATGAGCCAGCCGCGAACGATTCATGATTTCGGTGGCTTCCCGCAGGCATTGTTCGATACCCGCTACCCTGCTCCCGGAGCCCCTGACGTGGCTAAACGGGTGCAGGAGGTCCTGTCGCCCGTTGAGGTTTACGCGGATCATCAGGAGTGGGGTTTGGACCATGGCACCTGGGGGGTACTGATTAAGGTGTATCCACAAGCGGATATCCCGGTTGTACAGCTCAGCGTCGATGGTACTAAGCCACCGGCTTACCACTATGAGTTGGGTCGTAAACTGGCCGCGTTGCGTGATGAAGGCATCATGATCGTCGCCAGCGGCAACGTGGTGCACAATCTGCGGATGATCAAGTGGAGCGGTGACGGTTCTCCTTATAGCTGGGCTACCTCGTTTAACGATTTTGTTCGCAGTAACCTGAGCTGGCAGGGGGATGGCGCGGAACACCCACTGGTGAATTTCATGCAACACAATGACGCCGCGCTATCTAACCCGACGCCGGATCATTTTCTGCCATTGCTGTATGTTCTGGGCAGTTGGAATGGTCAGGAGCCGATATCGACACCGACGGACGGCATTGTGATGGGCTCGCTCAGCATGATGTCCGTGCAGGTAGGGTGAGTCACCGGCCGAAAACAGGTATCGCGTGTCAGCGCGATACCTGTGGTTGTGCAGCAGCGCTCTGGCGTTAATCCAGAATGATATGCGGATAGAAGCGGGATAAATCCTGAGTGATCAGTTCCCGGTCTTCCCGTAGCCCGATGCCGCAAGGACTATCGCCCACCAGCCAACTGCCGATAAGCGTATAGCTATCATTGAATCGCGGTAGTGGGTGGAATTGCTGCACGATAGAGCCTTCTTCGCCATAGGGGCCATCTACGGCAGCGACTTGCTGACCCTGCCGGTAAATCTGGATGTTGGCACCTTCGCGCGAAAACAGCGGCTTGACCACATAGTCACTCATAGCCGGTGGATTGTCTTCAGTGAAATAGGCTGGCAGCAGATTGGGATGGTTAGGAAACATGTGCCATAACATCGGCAACAGCGCCTTGTTGGAAAGCACGCTTTTCCAGCCCGGTTCCAGCCAGCGTACCCCCGCATCCGCCAGTTTGGTGGAGAAGGTTTCGCGTAGCATGAACTCCCACGGATAGAGTTTGAACAGGTTACCGATGGTGTTGTCCTGCAAATCGGTAAATTGCCCACGATCCCCTAAACCGATCTCATCGATATACAGGAATTGATTCGGGATCCCCGCTTCCTGTGCACAATCCTGCAAATACTGCACCGTTCCCCGATCTTCTTCCGTATCCCGGCAGCAGGTGAAATACAGTGCACCGAAACCGTGGTGGGTTCGCAGGTATTCAAAACGTTCGATCAGCTTTTCCTGCAAGCTATTGTACTGGTCCGCGTGCGGTGGCAGCAGGCCGGCCTGGATCTGATCTTCCAGCCAGATCCACTGAAAGAAGGCGGATTCGTACAATGACGTCGGGGTATCCGCATTGTTTTCCAGCAACCGGGCGGGGCTTTTGCCGTCGTAAGCCAGATCGAGACGCGCATAGAGCGCTGGCTGACGCGATAGCCATGAACTGCGCACGAAGTCCCAGGTATGGCGGGGAATTCGAAATTTGGTCAACAGCGCCTCACTGTTGACTACTTTATCGACGACCTGCAAACACATCTGGTTTAGCTCGGCGGTGGTCTCTTCCAGCTCTTCAATTTGCGCCAGCGTAAACTGGTAGTAAGCATCTTCACACCAGTAGGGTTCGCCATACAGGGTATGGAACTGAAAACCATATTCGGCCGCTTTTTCCCGCCAGTTCGGGCGTTCGTTAATCGCAATACGTTTCATGGCTGGCGACCTTATCCCCCGAAGGAGCGGCGAATCGGGGTTTCACTGCCGCCACTTGAGCGTGTACCGGTACCTGTCGCATAGCCCGCCGTGCTACTGGATTTATCACGGTTGTCCGTCATGTTAGCCGCCGGTGCGTTGTTGAGTCGGTTCACGGTATCGCCAAAGCCGCCACGGGTGGTGGTGATGCTGGACGTCGGTTTGGGCGTCATGGCGTCTTTCGGAACGGTGATGGTGCGCCCGGCGGTGGACCCGTAATTCTTACCGTTGGCATCCACATAGCTGCCGTTGGCCGGATTATTGGGGGTATTCGGGCGAAACACCGGCTGTTGAGCAAAACTATTGCCGCCCATCAGCTTACCCATCATGAATCCCGCCATGAGCGGCATCCAGAAACTGCCGCTTTGCTGTGGCGCTGCGCTGGCCGTCGTTGTCCCTGTGCTTGACTGAGCGCACTGGCTTTCGCCGAACGCCGCCACGCATTCTTCACGGGTCGCGAATTTGGGCGCGGTTCTTTCCGCCTCTTTCAGCGCATTGTTATAAGTGGTGGTGCACTGGTCTTTCATGGACGGGTTGGCACGAGAGCAATCATCTGCGTTCTGGTAGAGCGAAACGGTTTCGTCGGTTTTCTCGCAACCAGAAAGAATAAATGTGGCGCTGACAGCCAGTGCGATTGGAGCAATACGGTAACCCCAGCGTTTACGAAAACGCGCGTGGTTAATGTCTGACGTTCTTTTCATCGGTTAATCCCAGAGGAACAGGGCATCATGCCCATCATGTTAATAATAAGTATGCAGATATAAGACGCGCTTAAGCATAGGAGAAGGGGGAATGGCTTGTAAAGCATCAGGGGCGGGTACGTGCCCTAAGGAGTAAAACCAGGGGAGCCGTTCTGGTTCCCCTGGTGATGTGATTACGGTCTGGCTTTGGTGGTGGTTTTAGCGGCTACCGGCGTGGAAACCGCAGGCGGAATGTCTTCGCTGACGTTCGCTGAGGTGGAGACCGGTTTGCCCAACATGGCGTTCAGTGTGCGCAGGTCGTCTTCATTTAACGTACCGAGCGCTTGCTTGAGGTTCAGCTGGTTGACCAGGTAATCATAACGTGCACCGGACAACTGCTGTTTAGCGCTGTACAGGGTACTGGTGGCGCTCAACACATCAACGATGGTACGGGTACCCACCTGATAACCGGCTTCCATGGCATCCAACGAGCTTTGCGCTGATACCACCGCTTGTTTGTAAGCGTTGACGCTACTGATCGAGGCGGAAATATTGTTATAGGCGGAGCGCAGCGTCTGGATGACCGAACGGTGTGCGCTTTCCATGCTCTCACTGGACGCCACAAAGCTATATTGCGCCTGTTTCACTTTGGATGAGGTACCGCCGCCGCTGTAAATCGGCAACGAGAAGCTCAGGCCAACCTGATTCTGCCCCACATAGGTGTCGGTGAAGTTACTTCCAACCGCATTAGAACCAGAATAGTTGGTATTGGTGACGCCGGTGGAGGCGGTCAGACTAAGCGTAGGCAGGTGGCCGCTTTCCGCAGAGCGGATCTGCTCACGGGCCAGATCCTGGCTCAAACGGGCAGACAACAAACTGAGGTTGCGGTTTTCCGCTTCTTTCAGCAGGCCGTTCACGGCACCAGGCTGCTGTGGCGCGAAGCGATCGATATTCAGCCCGGCGAGCTGCGGATAGAATTGCCCGGTCACCTGACGCAGGGTTTCCATCGCGTTATCCAGATTGTTGCGTGCGGTCACTTCGCTCGCCAGTACGCTGTCGTATTGAGCGCGGGCGTTTTGCACGTCGGTGATGGCAACCAGGCCGACATTGAAACGCTGAGTGGTCTGGTCCAGTTCGCGGTAGATAGCCTGTTTCTGGGCGCTAACGTAAGACAGCGAGTCAATGGCGCGCAGTACGTTGAAGTAGGCGGTGGCGGTATTGAGCAGCAAGGTTTGCTGGGACGTCTGGTAGCTCACATCCTGAATACCGGCTTGTTTTTCCTGCAGAGTCAGTGCACGCCACAGCGACATATTGAAGATGGACTGGGTTAACTGCAGCGACCCGCTGGTCGCATTGCTATTGATGTTTCTGCGGTCGCGATATCCGCTGCTGTAGGTATAGTCCGCGCCTAAACCCAACTGGGGCAGCAAGGACGAACGAGCTTCATTAATTTTCTCGAAAGCCGCGTCTCGGTTGGCGGCAGCGCTGCGTAAATCCGGATTGGTTGTTTTAGCCTGCTGATAAACCTGTAACAGGTCTTCGGCCTGGCTTGCGGCACTAAAGCCAATCAGACCCAGACTGACGAGAAGTGGTAGCAGTTTCTTCATTTGCATTCCTTGTTGTGCAGCAAAGTTTTTTGGTTGCGCCATCTTGAGACGATATACCTGTCGATTCTATCAGAATCGGCTAATCGAATTAGGTGGCTGAATGTGCCATCTTTTCCTTGCGGTTATCCCAAAAGCCTATTTTACTTAGCAGTTTGGGTTTGGGCACAATGCCCGGCAGCGTGTCAGAGACTGCCCCGGCAGGATTGCCGTTTCAGGGGGCGCAAAGACATTGCGCTAAGACCTGGAACGCCTCATTCTTGCTGGTAGACTTTCCGCACCTGATTATCCGTATCGGGTTGGCACGATTGCACGATGAATATTGCACAAAACGGTGAGCGCCTGTCCACGTTTTCGCCACACAAAAATGGCTGACCCGCCGTGTTGTCCACAGGAGTTGAGTTTATGGCGTCCTCAGATACACATCCCGGTACTTTTGCCAAAGATGATGTAGAAATTATTGCACGTGAAACGCTCTACAAGGGTTTTTTTTCACTGCAACGCTACCGCTTCCGCCATCGCCTGTTTAATGGCGGTATGAGTGATGAAGTGAGCCGGGAGATTCTGGAACGTGGCCATGCCGTTGTGTTGCTGCCTTATGACCCGGTACGCGACGAAGTGGTGTTGATAGAACAAATTCGCATCGCCGCTTATGACACCAGCCCGTCACCGTGGTTGTTCGAACTGGTAGCCGGCATGATCGAACCCGGTGAAAGTCAGGAAGAGGTCGCGCGCCGGGAAGCGGAGGAAGAAGCTGGGCTGGTTGTACAGCGCTGTATTCCGGCGCTCAGTTATCTGGCAAGCCCCGGCGGCACCAGTGAGCGTCTGGCGATTTGGGTTGGCGAGGTGGATGCCAGCGCCGCCAGCGGTATTCATGGCTTAGCGGAAGAAAACGAAGATATCCGCGTGCATGTCGTCAGCCGTGAACAGAGTTACCAGTGGGTAGAACAAGGGATTATTGATAACGCCGCTTCTGTCATTGCCTTGCAATGGTTGGCATTGCACCATGAGACATTAAAAAAAGCCTGGGTGGACGGACAATGAAGCGCTATACCCCGGATTTCCCGGAAATGATGCGGCTTAACGAAATGAACTTCGCACAGTTACGCCGTCTGCTGCCTCGCAATGAAGAAGTGGGCGCGGCGGTGGTGTATCAGGTTCATAACGCCAGTTACCGTTTAACTATTCTGGAGTCTACGCGGTATACGGCGCTGGTGGAGATCCAGCAGATTGCTCCGTCGGTCAGCTACTGGAGCCTGCCGACGCTGGCGGTACGGCTCTACTACGATGCGATGGTTGCGGAAGTGTGTTCCAGTCAGCAGATCTTCCGCTTTAAGGCACGTTATGATTATCCGAACAAGAAGTTACATCAACGTGACGAAAAGCATCAGATTAATCAGTTTCTTGCCGACTGGCTAAGATATTGCCTGGCGTGTGGTTCAATGTCGGTTCCCGTGTGTTAGACATATCCACCTTTAGATTGCAGGGCGTGAGCCGCCTTGCTGCAACCCGGGCTATTTAAGGGTGTGGATCGATTAGTTAGGCAGATTGCAAAGACCCAAGGACACTATTTGGAAAGCCTGTTGACACTTCCTGTGGCGAGTGGGGCCAGAGTCAGGATTTTACAAATAACAGATACCCACCTTTTTGCCGACGAGCAGGGGACCCTGCTCGGCGTGAATACTAACCGCAGCTATCAGGCGGTGCTGAATGCTATCGCAGCTCAGCAAATGAATGTCGATCTGATTACCGCTACCGGAGATTTGGCGCAGGACCATACGCAGGACGCGTACATGCATTTTGCCACGGGTATTCGTCGTCTTGGCGCACCTTGCGTCTGGTTACCCGGCAACCATGACTTTCAGCCCGCGATGGTCGATGTGCTGGCCCGTTCGGGTATTGCACCATCCAAACATGTGCTGCTGGGCGAGCACTGGCAGGTTATTTTGCTGGATAGTCAGGTATTTGGCGTACCGCATGGCGAACTGAGCGAATACCAACTGGAGTGGCTGGATCGCAGCCTGCAAAGCCAGCCGGAACGTCATACATTATTGATGTTGCATCATCATCCGTTATCGTCGGGTTGTACCTGGTTGGACCAACATAGCCTGCGTAATGCCCACAGTTTGGATGCCTTGTTGTCCCGTTTCCCGCGAGTGCGTACCGTATTATGCGGCCATATCCATCAGGAAATGGATCTGGACTGGAACGGCCGCCGCCTGCTGGCGACGCCATCGACCTGCGTGCAATTCAAGCCGCACTGCACTAATTTTACCATTGATAATGTCGCGCCCGGCTGGCGCTATCTGGAACTGTTGCCGGATGGCGGAGTGGAAACCCGGGTCTGTCGCCTTGAAGGAAATGAATTCCTGCCAGATATGGATTCGGAAGGTTACTGATGCCCACCCTGCTTTATCTTCACGGTTTCAATAGTTCGCCGTTGTCGGCGAAAGCCACGGCGTTGCAGCAGTGGCTGGCGCAGCACCATCCCCAGATTGATATGCTGGTGCCGCAATTGCCGCCTTACCCGGCACAAGCGGCGGAAATGATAGAACAACTGGTCATGGATCGTGCCGGACGCCCGCTCGGTCTGGTTGGTTCATCGCTGGGCGGCTATTACGCAACCTGGCTGTCACAGTGTTTTCGCCTGCCTGCGGTGGTGGTCAACCCCGCGGTACGGCCCTACGAATTGCTGCTCGATTTCCTGGGTGAACAGCAGAACCCCTACACCGGCGAGCAATATGTGTTAGAGTCTCGGCACATTTACGATCTCAAGGTGATGCAGGTCGAACCGCTGGAGTCTCCGGATTTACTGTGGTGCCTGCTGCAGACCGGGGATGAGGTGCTGGATTACCGCCAGGCCGTCGCTTACTACACGGCCTGTCGCCAGACGGTGGAGTCCGGCGGTAATCATGCGTTTGTAGGGTTTGAGCACTATTTTGCGCCGATGATCGATTTTCTTGGATTAACGGTGGACTGACTCATCCTGGCGTCGCCGCGATGAACGGCTGGCGCCCCTCATCACCCCTATCCCGTTTGTCAGGTTGGTCAAACCCGTGTTGACGGGGCTTTTCATCCTGATAATCAACGCTTGGCGTGGTGCCTGCGCCACGTATAATCGCGGGATACCGTCTGACTTTCAAACTCTGACTTTCAAACAACGACAACATGCATTCTAACCATGACGCAATCAAGTTATAACGCTGATGCGATTGAAGTCCTCAGCGGGCTGGAGCCGGTGCGCCGCCGTCCGGGGATGTACACCGATACCACCCGTCCCAACCATCTGGGACAAGAGGTGATAGACAACAGCGTCGATGAAGCGTTGGCTGGCCACGCCCGTCGTATCGATGTGATCCTGCATCCTGATCAGTCGCTAGAGGTGATTGACGATGGGCGTGGGATGCCGGTGGATATCCACCCGGAAGAGGGGGTTCCCGCTGTCGAGCTGATCCTCTGCCGTCTGCATGCCGGGGGGAAATTTTCCAACAAGAATTACCAGTTTTCCGGCGGTTTGCATGGCGTGGGTATTTCCGTAGTAAACGCGCTGTCAACAAGGGTGGAAGTGACGGTACGCCGCGACGGCCAGGTCTACGACATCGCGTTTGAAAACGGCGATAAAGTACAGGATTTGACGGTGACCGGTACTTGTGGTCGCCGTAACACCGGCACCCGGGTACGCTTCTGGCCTGATGTGACGTTCTTCGACAGCCCGCGTTTTTCCGTGTTATCCCTGACGCACCTGCTGAAAGCCAAGGCCGTGTTGTGCCCCGGCGTGGAAATTGTCTTTAAAGACGGCGTGAACGATACCGAGCAGCGCTGGTGTTATCAGGGCGGTCTGAGCGATTACCTGTGCGAAGCGGTCAACGGCCTGCCAACATTGCCGGAAAAACCGTTCGTTGGCGCTATTCCCGGCGATACCGAAGCGGTGGAGTGGGCGCTGCTGTGGTTGCCGGAAGGCGGCGAACTGCTGACCGAAAGTTACGTTAACCTGATCCCGACCATGCAAGGCGGTACTCACGTCAACGGCTTGCGGCAAGGGTTGCTGGATGCGATGCGCGAATTCTGCGAATTCCGCAATATATTGCCGCGTGGCGTTAAGCTCAGTGCCGAAGACATCTGGGAGCGTTGCGCTTATGTGTTATCGCTGAAGATGCAGGACCCCCAATTTGCTGGTCAGACGAAGGAGCGGCTGTCGTCACGTCAGTCGGCGGCATTCGTTTCCGGTGTGGTCAAAGATGCGTTCAGCTTGTGGCTGAATCAGAACGTACAGGCGGCGGAGCAACTGGCGGAGATGGCTATCTCCAGCGCCCAGCGTCGTATGCGCGCGGCCAAGAAAGTGGTGCGCAAGAAACTGACCAGTGGTCCGGCGCTGCCCGGTAAGCTGGCGGACTGTACCTCGCAAGATTTGAGCAAAACCGAACTGTTCCTGGTGGAAGGGGATTCGGCGGGCGGCTCGGCTAAACAGGCGCGCGATCGTGAGTATCAGGCGATCATGCCGCTCAAGGGTAAGATCCTCAACACCTGGGAAGTCTCCTCGGACGAAGTGCTGGCATCGCAGGAAGTCCACGATATTTCGGTGGCGATCGGTATCGATCCGGACAGTGACGACCTGAGCCAGTTGCGTTACGGCAAGATCTGTATTCTGGCGGATGCGGATTCCGACGGGTTGCACATTGCCACGCTGTTGTGTGCGCTGTTTGTGCGTCATTTCCGCGCACTGGTGCAGGGTGGTCATGTGTATGTCGCCATGCCGCCGCTATACCGCATCGACCTCGGAAAAGAGGTGTACTACGCACTGGATGAAGAAGAGAAAGCCGGTATCCTCGAACAGTTAAAACGTAAGAAAGGCAAGCCTAACGTGCAGCGTTTCAAAGGATTGGGTGAAATGAACCCGATGCAACTGCGTGAAACCACGTTGGATCCCAATACCCGCCGTCTGGTACAGCTTACGGTGAGTGAGCAGGACATTGAGCAGACTATGGCGACCATGGATATGTTGCTGGCGAAGAAACGTTCCGAAGATCGCCGCAACTGGTTGCAGGAGAAGGGCGACAAGGCTGAGCTTGACGTCTGACGCCTGGGTACGATGAAAGTCACGCTGGAAGAGATGCAGGCATTCGTGGTGGTGGTGGACTGTGGGTCTGTCACCGCTGCGGCTGGGCAACTGGGGCAAACCACCTCGGGGATCAGCCGGGCGTTGAGTCGTCTGGAAAATAAGCTCGGCATGACGCTGATGCACCGTACTACCCGTCGGCTGGCGTTGTCGGAAGAAGGGCAGATCTTTTTGCAACATGCGCGGGACGCGTTGTATGCCGTCGAGCTGGCGGAAGAACAAATGGCGCTGCGTCGCAGTAAACCCTGTGGCCGGCTACGCATTAACGCCGCCGCCTCGTTTATGCAGCATGTGATCGTGCCGATAATTCCGGAGTTTCGCCGCCGTTATCCCTGCATTTTGCTGGAATTAAATAGCGATGATCTGATTATCGATTTGCTGGAACAGCAAACCGATATCGCGATTCGTATCGGTGAATTGCGTGACTCCAGCATCCATGCCCGGCCGCTGGGGGCCACCCGGCTGCGTCTTCTGGCAAGTCCTGCCTACCTGAACCGTCACGGCACGCCACTGAGTGTGGACGCGCTGGCGGGCCACACTTTGCTGGGGTTTACCCAGTCCGAGTCGTTAAATCTCTGGCCGCTGCGTAGTGCATTTGGCGATGATTACCCTATTTCGCCGACGATCGCGGCATCCAATGGTGAAATGCTGCGCCAGTTGGCGTTGAGTGGGGAGGGGATTGTCCGGCTGTCGGATTTTATGACCCGGGACGATGTGGCGGCGGGTCGGTTGGTGCAGGTGCTCGCAGAAGAGACGTTAGACCGGCGTCTGCCAGTGAACGCGGTGTACTACCGCAATACGGAACTGGCCAGCCGGATTGTCTGTTTTCTGGATTTTCTTAGCGAGAAAGTAGCGCAGCATCCACTGTAGTGGTGAAGTGCATGGAATGCTGCGCCGAGGGTAATAAACCGTGAATCAGGCGAAAACCTGATCAAGATGAGCGCGGTAGCGGGCAATGTCCCGCTCTACGTCCGGTTGTTTGATGACATCGTTGCAGATGAAGGTTGGCAGCGGTGACAGACCGATGAACTGGTTGGCCTTGTGAAACGGCAGGTAAACGCCGTCTACGCCGACACCATGGAAGAACTGGTCCGGGTCGGTGAAGGCCTCCAGCGGGGCGTTCCAGGTCAGCGACAGCAGGTAGTGTTTGCCCTGTAATAAGCCGCCAGAACCGTATTTCTTGCTGGCGTCCGCGCGGGTGCGGCCATCGCTGTCGTACAGAGAGCCGTGTCCGGCGGTGAAGACGTCGTCGATGTATTTTTTCAGGGTCCAGGGGGCACCCATCCACCAGCCTGGCATTTGGTAGATGATGGTGTCGGCCCACAGGATATTCTGCACTTCCTGTTCGATGTCATAACCCTCATCGACAGTGGTGACGCGGACCTGGCGGCCTTTGTCACGCAGGAATGTGGCGGCGACATCCGTCAGGGTACGGTTGAGTTCCCCTTTGGAATGGCCGAAGGCTTTTCCAGCATTGATGATGAGTACGTTTTGCATGGCTGATGACCTCAAATGGTATAAACAGGCGTTGAAAGTCAGTCTAGCTGATAGCGCGATGGGGAAAAACGTGCTGTGACGCACAACACTGTTGCTGAGTAGTCAATAATCGCGGGTTTAGGATCGAACAATGCACTGCGCTAGCAGGATGCCGTGAAGAGAGACACAACTTGCGTTACTATCCGGTCAGTGTTGTCCGGTCGGTTTGCCACGTTGTGGTTCATCGCGCAACAATAAGCGAGTTTTTTGAACATGGCGATACGCCACGGTTTAAGGATTATCAATGAGTGACATGACTCATGACGGCGCAGAGCGTCTTGCGCTGCACACATTTACTGAGAACGCCTACCTCAACTATTCCATGTACGTCATCATGGACCGGGCGCTTCCCTTTATTGGCGATGGCCTCAAGCCGGTTCAGCGTCGTATCGTGTATGCGATGTCCGAACTGGGGCTGAGCGCCAGCGCCAAATTCAAAAAATCCGCCCGTACGGTGGGTGACGTGCTGGGTAAATATCATCCGCACGGTGACAGCGCCTGCTACGAGGCAATGGTACTGATGGCGCAGCCTTTCTCCTACCGCTACCCGTTGGTAGACGGTCAGGGGAACTGGGGGGCACCGGATGATCCCAAATCGTTCGCCGCCATGCGTTATACCGAGTCCCGTTTGTCGAAGTATGCCGAAGTGCTGCTGGGCGAACTGGGGCAAGGCACGGTGGATTATGTGCCGAACTTTGACGGCACATTGCAGGAGCCGAAGATGCTGCCTGCCCGCCTGCCTAACATCCTGCTTAACGGCACCACCGGCATCGCAGTCGGTATGGCGACGGATATTCCGCCGCACAACGTGCGGGAAGTGGCCACAGCGGCCATGGCGTTGATCGATGAGCCGGACACGCCGCTGGAAGCATTGCTGCGTTACGTGCAGGGGCCGGATTTCCCGACCGAAGCCGAGATCATCACCCCGCGTGATGAGATCCGCAAAATGTACGAAAGCGGTCGTGGCTCGGTGCGTATGCGCGCGGTGTGGAAGAAAGAAGATGGCAGCGTGGTGATCACCGCATTGCCGCATCAGGTCTCGGGGGCGCGCGTGCTGGAGCAGATTGCCAGCCAGATGCGGGCTAAAAAGTTACCGATGATCGACGACCTGCGTGATGAGTCTGACCATGAGAACCCGACCCGGCTGGTACTGGTGCCGCGTTCCAACCGTATCGATCTGGATCAGGTGATGAACCATTTGTTCGCCACCACCGATCTGGAAAAGAGCTACCGCATCAACATGAACATGATCGGTCTGGATGGTCGCCCTGCGGTAAAAGGGCTACGGGAAATCCTGACCGAATGGCTGGCGTTTCGCCGCGACACGGTGCGCCGTCGGTTGAACTTCCGGCTGGATAAGGTCCTCAAGCGCCTGCATATTCTGGAAGGCTTGCTGATTGCGTTCCTGAATATTGATGAAGTCATCCACATCATCCGCAACGAAGATGAACCGAAGCCGGTACTGATGGCGAAGTTCGGCCTGAGCGATACCCAGGCTGAAGCCATTCTGGAACTGAAACTGCGTCATCTGGCCAAGCTGGAAGAGATGAAGATCCGTGGCGAGCAGGACGATCTGGCCAAAGAGCGCGATCAGATTCAGGCGTTGCTGGCCTCAGAGCGCAAGATGAACACCCTGCTGAAGAAAGAGATTCAGGAAGACGCCAAAGCCTATGGCGATGATCGCCGTTCGCCGCTGCATGAACGCGGTGAAGCGAAAGCCATGAGCGAGCATGATCTGTCGCCGTCTGAACCCGTGACCATCGTGCTGTCGGAAATGGGCTGGGTACGTAGTGCCAAAGGGCACGACATTGACCCGTCTGGCCTGAGTTACAAGGCAGGTGATGCGTATCGCGCCGCTGCCCGTGGTAAGAGCAACCAGCCGGTGGTGTTCATGGATTCTACCGGGCGCAGCTATGCGCTCGATCCACTCACGCTGCCGTCGGCGCGTGGGCAAGGTGAACCGTTGACCGGTAAATTGACCTTGCCGCCAGGGGCTTCCATTGAACAGGTGTTGATGGCGTCAGATAACCAGCGGCTACTACTGGCCTCTGACGCCGGTTACGGTTTTATCTGTACCTTTGCCGATTTGGTTGCCCGTAACCGGGTGGGGAAAGCAGTGCTAACCCTGCCAGATAACGCGCGTGTGTTGCCTCCGCTGGAGTTGCAGCGTGACGATGACTTGTTGCTCACAATCACCGCAGCAGGACGCATGTTGTTGTTCCCGGTTGCTGACCTGCCAGCCTTGTCGAAAGGCAAGGGCAATAAGATAGTCTCGATTCCGGCGGCGCAACTGGCTAGCGGCGACGATCGGATACTGTGGCTGATGGCGATTGCGCCGCAATCTTCCGTCACGCTATATGCCGGTAAGCGCAAGTACTCCTTGCGTCCGGAAGAACTGCAGAAGTATCAGGCCAGCCGTGGCTGTAAAGGCACATCGTTGCCGCGCGGTTTGCAACGGGTCGATCGCATTGAGGTGGATGTGCCTGCCGGTATCGCAAACGTTGGTAGCAGCGAAGAGTAGTCGTGAAGAAGCGTTGCGAAGAAGAGTGCCTTTAGTGAAGGCTGACGGCCCGCCGTTGTGTGGTGCGGGTCGTCAACGCGGTCCCTGCCTTGTCGGGGATGGGGCGGATAAGCGTCATCCCCGACACGATTCTCTTTCGTCATTTTTTCCTGTACGTCCGATGGCCGCTTTTGGGTGGGGCTGTACGGTTTGCTGCGGCAAGGTTCGCCGTGTGTTTTAACGCGAAGCCGCTATACTAGCGGCGGCTGTTGGCTAATGAGGTTGCTATGTTATTCATTCTCCGCTTTTTGGTGGTGATCATCTTTTCTGTCGTGGTGTCTCTGGTTGGCTTCGTGTACTGCCTGTTTAGCCCGAAAGACCCTCGCCATGTTGCCCGGTTCGGTCGTCTGTTTGGCCGTTTATCGGTGGTGTTTGGTCTTAAGGTGGACATTCGCTATCCCCAGGCGTCCCATTTTGAGGGCAACTGTATCTATATCGCCAACCATCAGAACAACTACGATATGGTGACGGCGGCTAAAGTGGTGATGCCGGGTACTGTCACGGTCGGCAAGAAGAGTCTGGTGTGGATCCCGTTTTTCGGCCCGCTGTACTGGCTGGCGGGGAATCTGTTGATTGACCGGGATAATAAAGCGAAGGCCCATAGCACCATCTCACAGGTGGTGGATCACATTAAAAAACGCAACATTTCGGTGTGGATGTTTCCGGAAGGGACGCGCAGCCGCGGGCGCGGTCTGTTGCCGTTCAAAACCGGTGCGTTCCATGCCGCGATTGCTGCTGGGGTGCCAGTCGTCCCGATCTGTGTCTCCAGCACGCATAATAAAGTGAAGCTGAACCGCTGGAACAATGGTCATGTGATTGTTGAAGTGTTGCCGCCGATCGACTGCAGCGGTTATGGCAAGGATCAGGTGCGTGAACTGGCTACCTATTGCCATGACCTGATGGCGGAGAAAATCGCCCAACTGGATGCCGAAGTTGCACAACGCGAAGCGGCGGAAAAGCGCTAACGTCAGCGCCAGGATGCGCTGTGTGACCTTCCGGGTGGCGATACGACCCGAGGGAGTAAAGGATTGAATCGGTTTTCGGAGTCGTTATGTCATTGAGTCGGCGTCAGTTTCTTCAGGCCTCGGGGGTTGCGCTCTGTGCGGGTGCAATGCCATTGACGGCCAGAGCCGATAGTGGGAAAACCCCGCTGCCTGTGCCGCCGCTGTTGGAGTCTCGTCGTGGACAGCCGGTTTTTCTGACCATGCAGCGGGCGCACTGGGCGTTTTCTGGTGAGCGTAAAAACCCGGTCTGGGGATTTAATGGCCGTTATCTTGGCCCGACTGTGCGGGTGTTCAGTGATGATGACGTGAAGCTGGTCTACAGCAACCGTCTTAGTGAGCCGGTGTCGATGACCGTGAGCGGCTTGCAGGTGCCAGGGTCGCTGATGGGCGGCGCGGGCCGCATGATTCAGCCGAATATGGACTGGTCGCCGGTGTTGCCGATGCGGCAGGCGGCAGCGACCTGTTGGTACCACGCCAATACGCCCAATCGTATGGCACCGCACGTCTATAATGGGTTGGCTGGCATGTGGCTGATAGAAGATAGCCTCAGCAAATCGCTGCCGATCCCTAACCATTATGGTGTGGATGATTTCCCGCTGATTATTCAGGATAAACGGCTGGATAGCTTCGGCGCGCCGCTGTACAGCCCACCGAGCAGCGGGGGGTTCGTCGGGGATACGTTGCTGGTGAATGGTGCACAAAACCCGTATGTGGAAGTGTCGCGCGGTTGGGTGCGTTTGCGTCTGCTTAACGCGTCCAACGCCCGTCGCTACGTCATGCGCATGAGTGATGGTCGCCCGTTGCATCTTATCGCCAACGATCAGGGTTTCCTGCCTGCGCCGATGGCATTGAATCAGCTTTCACTGGCACCCGGCGAACGCCGTGAGGTGCTGGTTGATATGTCGCAGGGCAACGAAGCGACGCTAACCGCAGGGGAGTCTGCGACGCTTATGCAGCGGTTGCGCGGCTTGTTCGAGCCGTCGACGATTTTGGTGTCATCGGCAGTGTTAACCCTGCGCCCCACCGGTTTGTTGCCGCTGGTGACCAATACCCTGCCAATGCGACTTTTAAGCGACAATCTTATTGACGGCGCGGTCAGCCGGACGCGTGAATTCCGCCTCGGTGATAGCTTGCCCGGTATCAATGGCGCCATGTGGGATATGAACCGTGTGGATGTGCAAACGCAGGTCGGGCGCTATGAGCGCTGGATAGTGCATGCCGATCAAGCGCAGCCCTTTCATATTCAAGGGGCGGCATTTCTGGTGCGCAGCGTGAACGGTGGCCTGACGCCGCCGGAGGACAGCGGCTGGAAAGACACGGTGTGGGTGGAAAATGATGTGGAACTGCTGGTGTATTTCGGCCAGTTCTCCACGCCACAATTTCCGTTCCTGTATTACAGTCAGACGCTGGAAATGGCGGATCGCGGTTCTACCGCCCAATTGGTGGTGCAGCCCTGACCCCCGCGCCGAGAGCGCGGGGAGTCGAGTGCGGTAAGGGTTAGTCTTTGCGCGGCGCGTCGGTACGCGGTTGGTCAGGGTCTGGCCCCAGCCGCTTGCCGCAATCCAGCGTGGCGATGTCGCTCAGTTCCTCTTTTTCCAGCCTAAAATCAAACACCGCAAAATTTTCCCGAATACGCGCTGGCGTAACGGATTTGGGGATCACCACCAAACCACTGTCCAGATGCCAGCGAATCACGATCTGTGCCGGTGTCTTGCCGTATTTTTTCGCCAGTGCATGAATAACCGGGTGGTCGAAGACGCCTTCGCCCCCTTGTGCCAGCGGGCTCCAGGATTCGGTCTGGATATGATGGGTGGTATTCCAGGTTTGCAGCATGCGCTGCTGGAAAAGCGGGTGTAATTCCACCTGATTGATGACCGGCATTACCCCGGTTTCTTCTTTCAGGCGTTGCAGATGGTGTGGGTTGAAGTTGCACACACCGACGCTTTTCGCCAGCCCCTGCTCCCTGAGATTGAGTAACCCACGCCAGGCTTCAACGTAGGTATTCTGTTCCGGCAGCGGCCAATGGATCAGATACAGGTCAACGTACTCCAGTTGCAGCTTTCGCAGGCTTTCTTCCAGCGCCTGACGTGGATGCGCCTGATCGCTGTTCCATAGCTTGGTGGTGATGAAGATATCACTACGCGGGATGGCGGTTTCCTGCAAGGCTTTGCCGACGCCCACTTCGTTTTTGTAGATAGCGGCAGTATCAATGGAGCGGTAGCCGACATTGAGCGCTTCGGTTACTGCGGCGGTGGCTTGTTCATTACTGGCCTGCCAGACGCCAAGCCCCAGTTGGGGCATGATAGTGCCGTCAGCCAGTTTGACCAGAGGTTGCATCGTCATGTCATTCTCCTTGTTGTACGCCTTTAGCGCCCGGCCGTGGAGGGTTCTGGCGGCATGGCGGCAAGGTGGCGATGAGACGACAACGCCGCCAGAATGGCGGCGTATCGGAACTGTTTTTCACACCAAAATGATCTTTCACCTCAGACAGTGCCTGCACGCCTGTCGCGGCACTGTCTTTAGTGTAGTCGAAAAGTCAGTCTGGCGGGATTAGCGGGCTGCTTCGTACACGCGTTTGCTGATGTCCAGCGTGATGTCTTTGTTTTCGCCCAACGCTGTCATACCGTGCTCTTCGAGCTTCGCGACCAGCGCCGGAATAGAACTGCCGTCCAACTGGTAGTCTGACAGGCGGGTCGGTACGCCCATTTGTTCGAAGAAAGCGCGGGTGGCGGCGATCGCACCATCAATGCGTTGGTCGTCTGAACCGTCACGCAGATTCCAGACGCGTTCGGCGTATTGCAGCAGTTTCTCACGTTTCTGAACACGACGTTCGTTGAGCATCGCCGGGAGTACGATAGCCAGTGTCTGCGCATGGTCCAGTCCGTGCATTGCCGTGATTTCGTGGCCCAGCATATGGGTTGACCAGTCTTGCGGCACCCCTGCGCCAATCAGGCCATTGAGCGCCATGGTGGCACTCCACATCACGTTGGCACGAACATTGTAGTTATGCTGCTCTTTGAGGGCGCGCGGGCCTTCTTCGATCAACGTCAGTAACAGCCCTTCGGCGAAGCGGTCCTGCACTTTGGCGTCAACCGGGTAGGTCAGATACTGCTCGACGGTATGGACGAAGGCATCGACCACGCCGTTGGCAATCTGACGTTCAGGCAGCGTATAGGTTACGACCGGGTCAAGCACGGCAAAACGCGGGCATACCAATGGGTTCATGAACGCCTGTTTGTCGCCGGTGCTCTTGCGGGTAATCACTGCGCCGCTGTTGGATTCGGAACCGGTCGCTGGCAGCGTCAGCACCACACCCAGCGGGATGGCGCTTTCTACGTGTGCTCCCCAGGTTTGCAGAATATGCCACGGGTCTTCGGCTGCCTTGTAGTTCACCGCTGCCGCGATGAATTTGGTGCCATCGGCAACCGAACCACCGCCGACCGCCAGCAGAAAGTCGATGTTTTCCTTGCGTACGATCTCAACCGCTTTCATGAGCGTTTCGTAGGTGGGGTTAGGCTCAATGCCCGAGAACTCCACAACGTTGCGGCCTTTCAGCGCGTTGATGACCTGGTCGAATACGCCGTTTTTCTTGATGCTGCCGCCGCCGTAAGTGATAAGAATGCGGGCGTCAGCCGGGATCTGGTCGGCCAGAGCAGCGATTTGCCCTTCGCCGAACAGGATTTTAGTCGGGGTGTGAAGCGTAAAGTTCTGCATGGTGCGTTCCTTGATAGAGGGTTGCCGGGTCGCCGTGGTGTCACTAGCACGGATAACGGACCCGGATACATGTTACTGATCCAGTTTAAAACCTTGCTGTAACAGCGCAGGCAGGACATGGGGGAAATAGACGTGTTGATAGTAGCTGGCGGTATTACTCCCCCAGGCCTCACCATCGCTGCGTCCCGTTTGCTTCCAGTGGTTAATCAGAGTGTAGTTGTATTGTTCGATCGCAGCCGCCAGCGGTTCGGTGTGGTAAAACTCTTCATGGCGGAAAGTTTCCAGCGGCAGGCGTGGTTTCTGGTGCGCAGGCCGGTCGACATAACCCAAGACCAGCCCTGCTACTGGAAACGTCAGCGCTGGCAGTTCCAGCAGGTCGATCATCGCCTGCGGGTTACGGCGTACACCGCCTATCGGCACGATGCCCAGACCAAAGGAATGCGCCGCGGCGATCAACGTACCCAGCGCGATGCCTACATCGGTCGCGCCGGAAATAATGCTTTCAACACTTTCGTGTGCATGTTGGGTATTGCCGCTCATGGCAATGCCTGTTGCGCTCTTGTGCATATCCAGCACCAGCGTGAGGAATACCGGTGCCTGCGCAATCCAGGACTGCCCACCCGCCAGTTCAGCGATGCGAGCGCGGCGTGCCGGATCGCGGACGACGACGATGGAAACCTGCTGTGAATTCACTGAGGTAGGTGCCAGATGTGCACTGTCGATAATGGCGGATAGCACCTCTTCCGGGATAGGTTTATCCAGGTAACTGCGCTCGCTACGGTGTTGTTTAAGTAGCTCAATAGTGTGATTCATGCGGATTCCTTATTGCCCATGATTGCCCATTGCAGCAGGACAGTCATGGGTTGACTACGATGGTGTGGCGATGGCTGTCATTCTCGGCTTCTCCCGGTACTCCAGCAATGCTCATTTCTCGCTGTGTATTGCCTGTTTCTGCAAAAGTCAGGAGAAAAGGGTGATTCTGCTGCCTATCTATGTCACTTTATTTCCGTTGTCAGTAAGAGATAAATATTATGCAGAATCTCGATTCACGCCAGCGTCTGGTCAAACTGGCGATGCCACACACCCGCGGCAGCGGCGTCAGTCAGACGCCGATTGCGCAGGTGAGGGTGATTTATGCCGATCGCCATACGGCGCGGGCTCCGGTGTTGTACGACCCTTGTATCGTTATCATTTTTCAGGGGCATAAAGTGGGGTATGTGGGGGACAAAGTCTTCCAGTATGACCCGGACAATTACCTGCTGATGACGGTGCCGATGCCGTTCGAGTGCGAAAATTTTGCCAGCCCGGAAAACCCGTTGGTGGGGATTTCCATTCGGGTGGATATCCCAATGCTGCAAGATCTGCTGATTGAGATGGGCGATGACAATGCTGGCGATAAACGGCGGCCTGAAGCCGCGGGTATTAACAGCGTACCGCTCAACGAGGCCATCCTGTGTGCGACGGAGCGGTTGCTGGAAACGATGGCGAATGCCCGCGACGCGAGGGTATTGGGGCCGTGGATTGTACGCGAAATTCTTTATCACGTGCTGTGCGGGCCGCGCGGTGATTCTCTACAGGCATTGATGAATCGCTATAGTCATTTCAGCCAGATTGCCCGTGCGCTGCGCTATATCGAAAACCATTACGCGGATAATCTGAGCGTAGAGCGGCTGGCCATGGAAGTGAACATGAGCGTATCGGCGTTTCACCATAACTTCAAAACTGTCACCAATACGTCACCGGTACAGTATCTGAAGTCTTATCGGTTGCATAAGGCGCGTTTGCTGATGGTGCATGATGGGTTGAAAGCGAATGTAGCATCAATGCGGGTCGGGTACGAAAGCCCTTCTCAGTTCAGTCGGGAATTTAAGCGTTTCTTTGGTACGACACCGGGTGATGAGGTGGCTCGCTTGCGTTCAGGGGCTGAGGTGGTTGAGAGCAATTAAACCGAGTGGGCGGTCTGCCCGCCTACTCAGGGAATTGATGGGATAGATAAGATTTCTGGTGAGTTTCAGGCCATAGCCCGTCTTTTACGCCACAATACCAACAGCATTCCTACCAACCCACTCACCAGCAGCACCAGCGGCAGGATACACAATACGGCCATGAACTGATCTTCATAACGTTTGACCAGCGGAATCTGGTTGAGCGCGTAACCCATTGCGATGATACCGGAGACCCACAGAAAACCGCTGAGCCAGTTGAAAATCTGAAAGCGGGTGCTGCTGAACCCGGAAATCCCAGCGATGGTGGGTAGCAGGGTGCGGACAAACGCCAGAAAACGGCCTACCAGCAGTGCGGACAGCCCATGCTGGTGGAACAAATTGTGAGTGCGCTGATGGTAGTGAGCGGGTAACTGATGCAGCCATTTCTTCACCAACTGGGTGTCGCCCAGCCAACGCCCTTGCAGGTAGCTTAACCAGCAGCCAAGGCTTGCCGCTATCGTCAATAACACCGCGGCAGGAAGGAAGTTCATCACGCCTCTGGCGACCAGTGCGCCAGTCAGCAATAACAGGCTATCACCTGGCAGAAAGGATGCGGGGAGCAGGCCATTTTCCAGAAACAGAGTGGTAAACAGCATGCCATAAATCAGCCATATCACCTGTGGATCGGACAGGACGCTGAAGTCCTGCTGCCACAGCGCCCGTATTATTTCATGAACAACACTCATATTGCATCCTGTCTGGTTTTGCTATAAACCCCGTGGCCGCGTAAATACACTGCGCTGAGCTTCAAAATAAGAGCATCAGGATAGGGTAAAAAAGGTAAACGTTTTGTCATCGTTGTAACTGCTCATCATATACGCTTTGCCTGACTTACCACAGCAGCTTCAAGGGGCCAGAGGGATAATGGCGTCACATTTCCTGCAATCTCCTAAAGCCGGCATCCAAATCAGCTTCCAGGTCATCGCAATCTTCCAGACCGATGTGCAATCGAACCAGCGTACCGGTCACATCGACGCCGCCTGCCGGACGAATCGCCGCCAGTTCTTGCGGTTGGTTCGCCAGAATCAGCGATTCAAAGCCACCCCAGGAATAAGCCATACGGAAGTGGCTGAAATGATCAAGATAATGGGCCAGCTGTTCGCGGCTGAGAGTGTCTTTTAACACAAACGAAAACAGGCCGTTACTGCCGCTAAAATCCCGCACGAAAAATTCATGTCCTTTACAGCTGGGCAGCGCAGGGTGATTGACTGTTGCGACTTCCGGGCGTTGCGCCAGCCAGCGCGCCACGCGCAGGCCATTTTCCTGATGTTGCTGCAATCTGACGCCGAGTGTGCGCAGACCACGACTGGCCAGATAAGCACTGTCTGCGTCGGCCATCTGTCCCATCAGGTAGGATTGTTCGCGCAATTGATCCCAGCAACGTGCATTGGCAACGGCGGTACCGATCATGGCATCGGAATGGCCGACGATATATTTGGTGCCGGACTGAATCGAAATATCCACACCAAGCTCAAGCGGACGGAACAACACTCCGGCAGCCCAGGTGTTGTCGATCATGATGACAATATCCGGGTTAACGCGACGAACCGCCGCGACAATCGCTGGCACGTCATGCACTTCCATGGTGATGGAGCCGGGCGATTCCAGAAAGACCACACGGGTGTTGGGTTGGATCAGGCTGGCGATATCACTGCCCACCATGGGATCAAAAAAGGTCGTACTGATGTTCATTCGACTCAGCACTTTGTTACAAAAATCCTGCGTTGGTTCATAGGCTGAGCCGGTCACCAGGAGGTGATCGCCTGCTGAGACAAACGAGGTAATGGCGTTGGCTATCGCAGCCGCACCACAGGGGTAGAGCGCGCAACCTGCGCCGCCTTCGAGTTCGGTCATCGCATCCTGCAACGCGAAATGGGTCAGCGTGCCGCGGCGGCCATAAAACAAGGCGCCTTTGGCCCGGTTAACGGCGGCATGATGTTTCTCTTGCACGCTATCGAATATCAATGAAGAAGCACGTTGGATGACCGGGTTTACCGCACCCTGGGTGACGCGTTTGCTGCGTCCGGCGGCCACCAGCGTGGTGGCGATTTTTTTACTCGTCATTCGGCGTTACCTGTAGCTCAAACATTCCTTGCGTCTATCCATGTACGTTATCACGGCTGGGGGGACAGGGGGGCGGCTTTTCTTATCTGGATGAAGATGTCTCAGGATGACTCGGGGAAAACATGGCACAGCAGCGGGTCAGGATAAGGGATACCTCGAACAGTGATGGCCTGTAACACGCAAATAATAATGAGAACGACTATCAATTAATTTTAGGTTTGGTATCATTTTCGCCAGATTACAGTGGTATGAGAATGAGGGTGGAGGCACAGCGTGTATACGGCTGAGAATAAAAGTGACCTACGGGCGTCATCGGTCTGGCATAAGTCCGTCGGGGTGTGCGGGGGCGTGATGTATCGCCTGATGGCGTTTGCGTTGTTGGGAATGACGGGGCGCGCGCTGGCAGCACCGGCACCGGTTGCCGCTACGCCGTCGGTACTGCCGCCGACGGGTGCTGCCAGTGGCCTGATGAATACTGACTTGTCCGTTCTGGGCATGTATCAGCACGCTGATGTCGTGGTAAAAACGGTAATGATTGGCTTGTTACTGGCATCCGTGGTCACCTGGGCGATTTTTTTCAGTAAGAGCGCGAGCCTGATGGGAGCGAAAAAGCGCATCCGTGGTGAGTATCAAGCACTGGAAGACGCCCGCACTCTGGATGATGCGGCGGATATCGCGGCGGTGTTCAAACCGGGTAGCGTGTCGCTGCAACTGCTGACGGATGCCCGCAATGAGCAGGTGCTGTCTGAACGCTCTGACGACAACGGTGGCATCAAGGAACGTACCGCGTTTCGCTTTGAACGCCGAGTTGCCGCAACCGGGCGTCAAATGGGACGCGGAACCGGTTATCTGGCGACGGTCGGGGCTATCGCACCGTTTATCGGTCTGTTTGGTACGGTATGGGGCATCATGAATAGCTTTATTGGTATTGCCCAATCGCAGACGACCAATCTGGCAGTCGTGGCACCCGGTATCGCCGAAGCACTGCTGGCGACCGCTATCGGGTTGGTGGCGGCGATCCCTGCGGTGGTGATTTACAACGTGTTTGCACGCTGGACAGCCAGCTACAAGGCGATGGTTGGCGATGTGGCCGCGCAGATTCTGTTGCTTCAAAGCCGCGATCTGGATATTGCCGCCAGCGTCGGCAAGCCTTCTCCTTCACCGGCGCACCAACTGCGGGTAGGGTAAGTCAATGGCGATGCATCTGAACGACGGGCAGAGTGAAAACGGTGAAATGCATGACATCAACGTGACGCCGTTTATCGATGTCATGTTGGTGTTGTTAATCATCTTTATGGTGGCGGCACCGCTGGCGACAGTAGACGTGCGCGTCAACCTGCCTGCGTCCAGCGCTACGCCGCAGCCGCGCCCGCAAAAGCCGGTATTTTTGACGGTGAAGGCGGATAAACAGCTGTATTTGGGTGATGATGCGGTAACCGAAGCGACGCTGGCGCAGGCGCTGGAAATCAAAACACAGGGTAATAAAGACACCACTGTCTTTTTCCAGGCAGATAAGAGCGTGGATTATGAAACCCTGATGCGGGTGATGGACTCGCTCCGTGACGCGGGATATCTCAAAATCGGCTTGGTGGGTGCGGAGAAAGTACGCTGATAAACGGGGTACTGACAGCATCGAACCACCAGTAAAAGAACCACCGCGTAAACGGTGGTTTTTTATTGGTGAAAGGTTTTTTAGTGGCGAAATACCTCACAGGGCGTGATGGTCGATGCCGTATTCAGGTGCGAGAGTCGGGATGACGCCAGTGTAGCCGGGTCGGCACATACACGCGGCTTTCCGCGAGCGGTTGCCCTTCAATCAGCGCGTTGATCATCTCAAAGCTGTTGCGCGCCAGCGTTTCGCAATCCTGCGCCACGGTATCGATTTTCATCGGCAGGCAGTCGAACAGGTAGTGATCGTCAAAGCTGCACAACCGCATATCGCAGTCCATCAGGTTGTGTTGATTCAGGTAACGTAGCACCCCTTCCAGCAGGCCACAGGCCGCAGTAAATAAAGCCCGTGGGGGGCGACCCAGACGGGCGCACAATTGTGCGAACATTTCGTAACCTGAGCTGGAATGGTAATGACCGTGGATAATCCACTCTGGGTTGCACGTCACACCAGCGCGCTCCAGCCCAAGCTGGAAACCGGCCAGCCGATCGCGGGTCGGTGATATGCGCGGCTGGCCACCAATAAAGTAGAACTCATCCTGATGCTGACGGGCGATGTTTTCCACTAGCGCAGCAGTGGATTCCACCGCTTCAGACACCACCATCGGCAGGGTGGAATCACCAATCACCCGGTCGAACTGCAATACCGGTAACTGTTGGTTAATCTTCTGGTATTCGGCGTCGCTCAGCATACTGGACGCGACGATGAGGCCATCCACCTGACGCTGAATCAGGCTGTTGACCGCCATCATTTCCTGACTGGCGTTTTCATCGGTACAGGCGATCAGAAGCTGCAACCCGGCTTCCCGGCACAGGCACTCCAGCTCGCGGGAAATCACCGCGAAACCGTAGTTGGTCATTTCCGGCACCACCAACCCCAGCGTGTTGCTGCGGCTCGAGCGTAACGAGCGAGCATGAATGCTCGGTTGATAGCGCTGCTGTTGCGCCAGCGCCAGCACCCGATCACGGGTTTCGTCCGAAACACGGAACTCTTTGCTGCGGCCATTGAGAACCAGACTGGCAGTGGATTTTGATACCCCTGCCAGTCGCGCGATGTCGCTGATTGTGACGCGTTTGGTTGGTTTCACCGTAATATCTTTAGAACGCAATGGCCGCTAACGGCATGAAAAGGAAACTCATTCTATCACGCACGTCGCCAACAACCAGTGCCGCAACGTGATGCGCCCGGAGCCACTAAAACGTACCATGGCGTCGCTGGTGGGGAAGTAGCGTGATGACATCACCGCCTGACCGTGGTTGATAAAGATTTCCACGCTGGAGCGGTCGCACAGAATTTGCAGGTGGTGCAGCTTGCCTTCATGCCAGTAACGGTGTTCTGGCTCGTTGGTGCGACGATTACGGCGGCTTAAGGTCAGGCGTTCGCCGTCCCAACATAGCACTAAGATGTCGGCGAAATTGATCTGAAATTCGCCTTGTGTGTCCAGCATCAGCTCTGCGCTACTGGCGGGTAAGGCGGGGGCATAGTCGGCGACGCCCTGCCACAGGTGTTCCAGATGACGCAGGCTTTGCAGCTCACGTGCGGGTTGTTGATACACCCGGTCATCGCAGAGCGTCAGTTCACGCGGACAGGTCATGGTGTGGATCCAGCCGTGGGTGAGTGTTGGCTGGAAAAACTCGTTCTGATCCGGTACGCCCATCCAGCCGAACAGCAACCGGCGACCATCTTCGCTTTGCGTGGTCTGCGGCGCGTAAAACTCGAAGCCCAGATCCAGCTCATGGAACGCCTGATGAGGGAAACGGGCGTTGTCATAATCGAGCGAGCCGACGACATAGCCAGACTGATAGGTGTTCAGATAGCGCTCTTCTTCGGCAGGCAGCCCCTGCGGACAGCAGATCAACACCTCACGGTTTTCCAGCGTGAACAGATCCGGGCATTCCCACATGTAACCGAAGTCGCCCAGCCCGTTGAGGCGAGAACCGGCGATTTCGCCCAGCGCCTGCCATTGCAGCAGGTCAGGCGACCGGTACAACAGCACTTTGCCTTGCAAGTCCAGATCCTGCGCGCCCAGCACCATGTACCAGCTGTCCTGATAGCGCCAGACCTTCGGGTCGCGCACATGGCCGGTGTACCCGTCCGGTAATGTCAGCACCGGGCCGAGTTTGTCGAATTCGCCCTCTTCGTTAGCGCGCGCCAGACATTGGTACGCCGTGCGTGTGCCGTTATCGTATTTCACATTGCCAGTGTAGATAAGCGTCAGGGTATCGTTGTCTGCCACGGCAGAGCCGGAGTAACAGCCATGACTTTCATAGCTTTCAGCCGGTACCAGCGCCACCGGCTCATGACGCCAGTGCACCAGGTCCGCCGAGCTCCAGTGCCCCCAGAATTTGGCACCGTGAGCACAGGCAAGTGGATTCCACTGATAAAACAAATGGTAACGCCCTTTATGCTGGATGAACCCATTGGGGTCATTCAGCAAGCCTACGGAAGGCGACAGATGCCACTGCGGTCGGTGCGGATCATAAGTCTGTTTGGCAGAGGCAGACATCAGTGCGCAAGCCATGCGTTTTACCAGATGGATTTCCTTCATTATGCGTTATCCGTTTTGTATTTCAGCAACAGGGAAATGAGGAAGGCGGCGCCAAAGGCTATCACCATACCGATCAAATAGTTCAGGATAGATCCTGCCTGCACGATAGCCAGTCCTGGGATACCAGTCAGCCCGACGGCCGTCATGTTGACGTGATTGGCGACGACCCAGGCTCCTCCTAACGCGCCACCCGACAGTCCGGCCAGAAACGGTTTGATGAAGCGCAGGTTAATCCCGAAGATCGCCGCTTCGGTAATACCGAGCAGGCAGGACAACGCCGACGGTACGGCGATGGCCCGAATTTTGGCGTCGCGGGTTTTGAAATACACCGCCAGACAGGCCCCCCCCTGCGCCACGTTCGCCATTGCCCAGATAGGCAACAGGAAATTGACGCCAATGGCAGGGTTGCCCAACAACCCGGCTTCGATAGCGTGGAAGCTGTGGTGAACGCCGGTAATGACGATGGCGGAATAAAGCCCGCCGAACAGCAGCCCGGCTAGCCAGCCTGCATGGGTAATCAGCGTACTCAGCACGAAGGAAATGCCGTCACCTAACATGCGGCCCGCCGGGCCGATAATCAGCATGGCGACGAAACCAGAGATGATCACGGTCAGGAACGGCGTGACGATGATATCCAGCGCGTTTGGCACCACTTTACGCAGGCGCTTTTCCACCAGGCTCATGAACCATACCGCCAGCAACACCGGGAATACGGTGCCCTGATAGCCGATCATCGCGAATTCCAGACCGAACAAATGCATGGTCTTGAAGCCGCCTGCCACACCCCAGGCGTTGGTCAGTGCCGGGTGGGTGAGAATACCGCCCAGCGTCGCGCCCAGATAAGGATTGCCGCCGAATTCGCGTGCGGCGGTAAAGCCGATCAGGATTGGCAGAATGATGAACGCGGCGGAACTGAACATGTCCAGCATCACGAAAATGGCGCTACCGGCATCCACCCAGCCATAGGTCTTGATCATACCGAGCAGGCCCATCAGCAGGCCGGAGGCGACAATCGCCGGGATAATCGGGACGAAAATATTCGACAGCAACCGGGCCAGACGTTGCAGTGGATTGAGTTTTTGCGCCGCCAGCGTGGCCGCTTCGCTGGTGCTGGCTTCGCTGATACCGGCGACAGTGATGAATTCGGCGTAAACCTTGTTCACCAGCCCGGAGCCAAAGATGACCTGCATCTGACCGGCGTTTTGAAAGCAGCCTTTAACACCCTCGACGCGTTCAATGGCCGCTTTATCCGCCAGACTGTCGTCGTTAAGCACCAGCCGCAGGCGGGTAGCGCAGTGCGCGGCGCTGGCGATATTTTCCCTGCCGCCCAGCAAAGGGAGTAGTGATACCGCAATGGCACGAATATCCATAATATTCCTCATTTATCAATAACAGGCAGGCGTCTGACCGTCACCGACTTTCATGCATCATGTCAGTGACGGTAGCCTTCACTGTCAGAACCAGGTTTCCATCTGAACGCCGAAGGTCCATTCGCCACCGGCTTTGAAACCGGTGGAGCCGAACGCATCGTCGCTACTGTAACGATCCAGTCGTTTATCCCAGTCCATGTAACTGGCGTAGACGCGCAGTTCCGGACGGCTTAATAAATTGGCGATATCACCCACTTTGAACGTCGGGGCGAACGTCAGCTTGTAAAATCCGCCGCTTACCTGATTACGCGATAAGTATCCCTGAGGATCCAGATTCATATATTGATAGCTTCCTTCATACGCCAACGCGAAATTTTCGGTGATTTCCTGAATGAAGCGCGCATTAAAGGTCACCCAACGGTAGTCATCGCCCTGAACGTAACGATCTTTACTGCTTTGTGCCAAAATCGACGGCGCGAAGCTCCAGGTGTGATTCAGCGCGGTGGTGCCGTAGGTTGCCAGACGCCAGGTATTGGCGTTTTGGGTCAGGTTGCCGTCGGAGCCGATGGCTTTCACTTCACCGCCGAGGCCGTGACCGTAGAGCAGCGCCACTTTGGATGTGCCGTCACGCAAGCCATAGAAGCTATCGCCGTGCCAGGCGGCCAGCGCGTGATAGCCACTGTCACCGGCGTTGGTATTGGTGACATGGTTGCTGTTATTGAGCCCGGTATTTTCCTTCACGTCGTTGTTGCGTGCGCGCAGGCCGCTTAGCATGAACTGGAACGGGCCGACAAAGTTATTGCTGGTGACGATATAGTTCTGAATTTCGTTATCCAGCGCGGTGATTTCGCCGAGGCTGCGGCCATACAAAGAGAGATTGGTTTTCCAGCCGTCGACCGGTTTTACATCGTAGATACCACCACCGGTACCTGCCAGAAATACCACGTCAGAATCGATCCAGTGGATATCGAAATTATCGCGGTCGAAGCGTTTACCCGCCCACAACGTGGTGTCTTTGAACGCGCCGGTGAACGTTGGCAACGACCCCAGTTCCACAAAGGCCTCACGCACATTGAACTGGCTGGTGGCGGCGGTCCAGTCGTTATAGCTACGCTGACCGTCTGCCATCATCACTTTGAAGCGGGTGGTGGCACCGTTGTCCAGCTTGGTTCGATGCTCCAGTTTTAGCTCCAGATAGGTGTCATCTTCGTTACCCAGACGACCAACGTTCCCGCCGGTTTCACCCGCGGGCGTCATGCTCGGCCCGATATCGGCTTTCGAACTGGTGGTGGAGTTATGGATGGCCAGACCGGAACGGGCATAAGCGTGGAATTCAAACCCATCGGCAACACTGCGTTTATTCGCCAGCGCATCGGTTTTTTGCACCACCTGCTGGGTCTGCTGCTCATTTTGAGTGGCACGTGCCGCCACCTGTTGAGTCTGCTGAGCGACCTGCTGGGTGGTTTGTTCCACCTGCTGGGTTTTCTGTTCGACCTGCGTCGTGCGTGCCGCCAGTTGTTTTGCTTGTTTTTCGGCGGCATCGGCACGGGCTTCCGCCTGTTTAGCACGTTGCTCTGCCTGTAATAAGCGTTGTTCCAGCGCGTTCAGACGCGCTTCGATGCTGTCAGAAGGCGCTGCCAATACGGGAGACGCACAGAGTGCAAGTCCTACGGCGGCGGCAAGATAACCTGGCTTTATCATGTTAGGTTTCCCTTGGATGGTAAGATGATTTTTTGTTTTGCTAAATTGCTAAACCGGTTATGCAAAGAAAGCTAAATGGGGGAGGCACGAATTGACAAGGAATTTTGTTTTCTTGCTGTGCTAACTGTGATCGTGACAACAAAACCTGTTCCCGACGGCGACGTTCGGTTGTCGGGAACGGTCTCGGTGGCGCGTTATAACGCGGAAGTGAGCTGATGAGCGAACGGCAGGGCAGTCATCGCGCCTTTGGCTGTGGTCGCCAGCGCACCACAGCGTTGCGCCTGCGCCAGTACCGCATGCCAATCATCAACCTGATACAGGCTATCGTAGCCAGCCAGTGCGGCGAGCATACCGGCAACAAAGGCATCTCCGGCACCGGTGGTATCGATGGGGGTGACGCGTTGTGCCAGGAAGTGGTGCAACTGGTGGCCATCATGTAGCCAGACGCCATCGCCACCCTGAGTAATCAGCAATCGTTTGATAGGGTAGCGGGCCATCAACGTGCTACTGCCTTGGCGGATATCGTCGCTGCCGCTCAGAAACACAAATTCCTCTTGCGATAGTTTGACCACATCTGCCAGCGCCAGCACCTGATCCAGACTCTCCCTCAACGCCTGCTCGCTACGCCATAAATCGACGCGGATATTCGGGTCAAAACTCACCCAGCCTTGTGCTGCGCGTATTCGGTGTATTGCATCGATCGCCGTACTGCGAGAGGGTTCGCGAGACAGCGCGATAGAACACAGGTGCAGCCATTCGCTACGCTGAAATTCAGGTAGATCAGAGGGTTGGAGGAATAAGTCAGCACTGGGACGTACCATAAAGGTGAAGGTGCGCTCACCTTGTGCGTCCAGGCTTACCACCACGGTGGAGGTGCGGTGCTCTGTATCCGGTTGCATGTGGCGAACGTCCACCCGTTCACGGGCCAGCACATCGCGCAGGAAATGACCAAATGCATCGTCGCCAACACGGCCGATAAAGCCGCTGTGGCCGCCCAGCCGGGCAACGCCTACGGCGACATTGGCGGGGGCACCGCCTGGGCATTTCAGGTAGCGGTCTTCGCCTTCTGGAATGAGGTCGACCACAGCATCACCCATTACCCATACTTTGTGAGACATAGTTACACTCTTTATCGGGGATTACTAAACTGCTAGCTAACATAGAAGAAACGGTTTAGCTAATCAACATGTTGATAGATAACAGGCGTGCAAAGCGCATCAGAAGCGCAACTTAATCACCGTTATGTGGTGGCTTATCTCGATGGAATCACACATGGCAGTTGGCTGAATGTCAGGGGATAAAAAAATCAGATAGCACGGCATTATAAAAAATAATTATCCTGATGATGTGGGGTATATTTTTTTATAATTATTATCACGGTCATATTATATTTATTTCCGATTATTATTTTCCGGCTAACGAATATTGCTTGTGCGATAAGTCGCTTTTTTATTTATAAAAATTATCTTGTCACAGAATATTAATTTTCCATACTTTATAGTAAATCACTCATCAACCGATGAGGTACGTCATGCCCGAGGCAGCCGATTTGGAACGGTTATCTGCGCCCTATTTTTATTATTGGGGTAAAGCACAGTCGTCTTCTGAAAATGAAAACGATGCGCCGTACCATTTGTTGCCCTATCACTGTCTGGATGTGGCGGCTTGTGGGTATTGGCTGGTGAAACATAATCGTTTTCATGTCCGCGATCACATGCAGTCGCTCGGATTAGAGGAAGAGAGTGCAGCATTATGGCTGGCATGGTTTCTGGCCTGGCACGATATCGGTAAATTTGCCCGCAGTTTCCAACGGTTATACCAGAACCCCGATGCGCCGCTGGTGCGTGCCGCAGGGCAGGCATCGCCAGTGCGGCATGATTCGTTAGGGTTATGGCTGTGGCGTTATCGACTCTATGAGCGCTGGGAGCATGACGCCAGTTGGTTACCGACGGTTTCTCATGCCGACAAGTTTCATTATGTGATGGACCTGTGGCTACGGTTGATGTGTGGTCACCACGGCCAGCCGCCGTTGGAGGAAGATAACAGTGCGCTGGCGTTTCACCCGGATGATATTCTGGCTGCGCAGGCTTACCTGACCGATTTGCGCACAGTTTTTCCGCAATTAACCGCGTTTCCTGACGAATTTAGCGATAGACGCTGGCGGGCATTGCTGCAGCAGCGAAGCTGGTCGTTGGCTGGTTGTGTGGTACTGGCCGACTGGGCTGGCTCGTCCCAGGCCGATTTCCCTTATTGCTCACAGCCCATGGCACTGGCGGATTACTGGCGTGAATATGCGTTACCGCAGGCGGAAAATGCCGTGTTGCGCCTGCCCGCCGCCTGCGACGTCGCGCCGTTTCAGGGAATGCAGGCTCTGTTTCCTTTTATTACCCAACCGACACCGTTACAGCAACAGGCCATGACGGTGGATATCAGTACGCCCGGCCCACAGCTTTTTTTACTGGAAGACGTCACCGGAG
Source organism: Dickeya zeae NCPPB 2538 (assembly GCF_000406165.1). Lineage (NCBI taxonomy): Bacteria > Pseudomonadati > Pseudomonadota > Gammaproteobacteria > Enterobacterales > Pectobacteriaceae > Dickeya > Dickeya zeae. The sequence goes on from NZ_CM001977.1 coordinate 404,932, forward strand.
CGGGCAAGACCGAAGCGGCATTGGTGCTGACACATCGCTTATTAAGCGCCGGGTATGGTGACGGGCTGTATGTCGGCCTGCCAACGATGGCGACCGCTAACGCCATGTACCGCCGGTTATCGAAAGCCTATCGCACACTGTTTAGCGAATCCGGTTTGCCTTCGCTGATGCTGGCGCACGGTGCCCGCGATATGGTGGCGGATTTCCGGTTGTCGTTATGGGGCGCGGAGCAAACCGGGCCGGTGCGCTACGGCCCGGATGAAGGTAGTGGCAGTGCCGCATGCAACCAGTGGTTTGCCGATTCGCGCAAGAAAGCGCTGCTGGCAGATGTGGGCGTCGGCACGCTCGATCAGGCATTGATGGCGGTGATGCCGTTTCGGCACCAGTCGCTGCGTCTGTTGGGGCTGAGCGGCAAAATCCTGCTGTTGGATGAGGTACATGCGTACGACGCCTACACCAGCCGCTTGCTGGAAAACCTGCTGGCTTTCCACGCCAGTCAGGGCGGCAGCGCGATCATTCTGACGGCTACGCTTTCGGCATCGCAGCGGGAGCGGTTAGTTCAGGCATTTTACCGGGGTATGCAGCAGCCCGCCGGTGAACTGGCGGAACAGGCCGACTATCCGTGGTTTACCCAGGTGAATGCGCAGGCGTTGCATGAATGGCCAGTAGAAACCCGTGCTGAGGTTCGCCGTACCGTGGAGGTGGCGTGGTTATCCCACCGTGCTGACGCCATTGAACGAGTTCGTCAGGCGGTAGCGAGCGGGCAGTGCGTGTGTTGGATCCGCAACACGGTGGATGACGCAATAGCCGCCTGGCAACAACTTTGTCAGAGCGGTGAGATAGCCGCAGATGACATGTTGCTGTTTCACAGCCGGTTTGCGTTTTGTGACCGTATGGCGATTGAAGACAGGGCAATTGAACGTTTTGGCAAACACAGCGACGGGGAGACACGACGCGGCAAGGTGCTGATTGCCACGCAGGTGGTAGAGCAGTCGCTGGATATCGATGTGGACGTGATGATAAGCGACCTGGCACCGGTGGATCTGTTGATCCAGCGTGCGGGGCGGTTGCAACGGCATATTCGCCGGGCCGACGGTAGCTGTAAACAGCCGGGGGATGACGCGCCAGCGCGGGACGAGCGCGCCGCGCCGGTGTTGTGGGTGCTGGCACCGGCGTGGCAACCGGATGCCGGACGCGACTGGTTGGGCGCGGAATTGCGTGGTACCGGTGCGGTGTATTCGCATCAGGCGGTGTTGTGGCGCACCCAGGCAATACTGCGTGAGCGAGGGGCGTTACGCATGCCGGAAGAGGCGCGTTTGCTGATAGACAGTGTGTATGAGCAGCGTATTGCGGCCCCCGCCGCATTGGAGGAGGGGGATTATCAGGCGCAAGGAAAGCAACTGGGTGATCGCACCGTTGCGGCGCAATCCTCGCTGACGTTTTCATTGGGGTACTGCGTGGCTGCAGCACAGCGCGGCTGGAGTGATGACGCCGAGCTGTTTACCCGCGCAGGCGAGGAATCGCAGGATGTCTATCTGGCCTGGCGTGCTGAGAGTGATGACGCGTTACCGCAGCCCTATGCCGCAGAAGGCGAGTTTAGTTGGGAGAGAAGCCGCCTGTCGGTACGCAAGCGCTGGTGGCAGCAACACCAAAACGGGTGGCCGACGTTACAGGGTGATTTACTGGAACGCTTCCGGCAACAACTGCACCGCCCCAGCGCGGAGGTATTGCTGCTGACGCCGGGTGAGGTGGCGCATTACTACCGTGCTGACACGGGGTTGGTTGCAACGGACTTGATAGCAAAGTAGCCGGGTAACGGGTCGCTTTTAAGGTTGTAAACAGGAAACGCTTCATCGTTACCGACATAAATTTATCTTTATACCCATGGAGCTGTTGGTCACAGCCTCAAAGTAATAGGACTGTTTTTCAAGGACTTTTTGCTGCTTAGGCAGTTTTGTTCACCGGGAAACATCGGTGCCGCTGGCGCGGACTCTGGCTGCGCGGAGGCAGAAAACAATAACAGGAATCATGACGACCTCACGGATGAGGCCTTACTGAAGAGGTAGGTTCATGTTTTCACTGATTGACACACCCTGGTTACCGGTAGTGGGCGCGGACGGGCACCGCACCCATATTTCTCCACGGCAACTGGCCGACGACCGGATTATCGATCTGGCGTGTCCGCGGCCTGATTTTCAGGGCGCAGCCTGGCAGTTGCTGATCGGTTTGCTGCAAACTGCCTACCCACCACCGGATGATGAAGGCTGGGAAGATATCTGGCGAGAAGGATTGGGCGACGGCTGGATACAGGCGCTGGATAGTCTGGCTCCGGCATTTCAGTTCGGCACGGATAAACCTGCATTTATGCAGGATTTCTCATCGCTGGATGCCGATAACAACCCGATTTCCGGTTTATTGATCGATGCGCCGGGCGGCAACACCCTCAAACTCAACAAAGACCACTTCGTCAAACGCGGTACGGTAAACGCCATCTGCCCGCACTGCGCCGCACTGGCGCTTTACACGCTGCAAACCAATGCACCGTCGGGTGGTGTTGGCCATCGCGTCGGCTTACGTGGTGGTGGCCCGATAACTACCTTGTTGATGCCTTACGACGCGCACCGGCCGGTGCCGCTGTGGCGCAAACTGTGGGCTAACGTCATCCCCGGCGAGCGGGGGCGTTGCGATGCGTCGGTGTTCCCCTGGCTCAAGGCCACCCGTACCAGCGAAGGCGACAAAGATAAGGTGACGCCAGAGAACGCGCACCCGTTGCAGGCATTTTGGGGCATGCCGCGTCGCATCGAACTCGATTTTAGTCATACCGAGTCCGGGCATTGCGACCTGTGTGGCGATCGCTCGGACCAGTTGTTGACGCAGTACCGCACCAAAAACTACGGCGTACAGTACGAACACTGGTTACATCCGCTGACACCTTATCGCAAGTCACTGAAGGATGGCACGTTGCTATCGCTCAAAGGCCAGCCTGGCGGGCTTTCTTACCGCGACTGGCTGGGGTTGGTTATCGGCACACAAGATGCGCTTAACCAGACATTGCCTGCACGTGTAGTGAGCCTCAATCAGCAGCGAGTACCGCTGCGTTATAAAGTCGGGCTGTGGTGCTTTGGCTACGACATGGACAACATGAAAGCCCGTTGCTGGTACGAGCACCGGGTGCCGGTGTGGAAAGAGATTAACCCGGCAGTAAAAGACTACCTGCCACTGGGCTTGCAGATGGCGCACGACGCCCAGCAACTGCTGCGTCAGTCGGTGAAAGCGGCCTGGTTTAGCCGCCCGAAAGACGTGGGGGGAGATTTCAGTTTCATCGATGTGTCGTTCTGGCAGGAGACCGAACAGTTTTTCCGGCAGCTTTATCGTTCTATTGCCGGGGGAGGTTGCCCCGTCGCGGCGCTTAACGCCTGGCAGAATCAGCTCTACATGTATCTTATCGGCACCTTTGATCGGCTGACATTCGGCAACCCGGACCAGCAAGGTGACCTGACTCGGGCGGTCGAAGCGCGCAGCAACATGGTGAAGCTATTCCACGGCCAGAAATCAATAAAACAGCTCAAAGGATTGCAACCTCAAGAGGAACCGGCGAATGGATAAAGGGAGTAAAGAGAACGGTAACAAGGAGTGCGGTCGTAAGGAGAATGGTCACAAGAATAGTACCGCAACGCTGCTGGTGATAGACCCGCCAGCAGCGGAGAAAATAAACACCTGGTTTAAGCAATTACAGAACCGGTATAACAACACCCATAATGGCCGGGCGGATCGGGCGGCGTTGCGGCGCGCCGCCGCCCCTTATGGCGCGCTGACCTGCCAGGGGTTTATGCGGCTGTCGAATATGTTGGCCGGGATGATTGGCGACAAGCAACATCGTCTGCTCGGTGTGGCGATATTCGCGGCGGTGGCAGCCCATGCCGACGTGAACAACGACAAGAAAAGTTTCGCCGCGCAATTGGGGGAAAAGGTCAGTGCGGGCAGCGACCGGCGTTACCTGTCTGAATTACGTTTTGAACGGCTGCTGCGTGCGCAAACGCCGGAAGAATTGTGCCGCCTGTTGATTCGGGCGGTGACGATTCGCGGCAGTGCAGGTGTGAATCTGCCGTCGCTGGCTGACGGCATCCTGCTGTGGATGGAGGAATGGCATGCCCGGCAACACAATCTCCCCGCTCCCCCGAATCCACTGAAACGTAACGCGGTGCGCTGGGCGTGCGAATACAACCAGACAACCCTGGAACCGGCACCGGACGAGGCACCCTCCGCCCCGCAAGACGCTCACGGAAACCACCCGACCGACAACAAGGAACCGGCATGACTACCTTTATTCAATTGCATTTTTTGACGGCTTACGCACCCGCTAACCTGAACCGTGACGACACCGGCCGCCCGAAAACCGCGCAGGTCGGCGGCGTAGAACGGCTACGGGTGTCATCCCAGAGCCTTAAGCGTGCCTGGCGTACTTCGGAGGTGTTTGAAAACGCGCTGGGTGAACATATCGGCAAGCGCACCCGGCGGCTGGGGCGCGAGGTTTATCAGCAACTGATTGATGGTGGCGTAGCAACGAAAATTGCCGAGGAAGCGGCGAAGAAGATTGCCGGGCAGTTCGGCAAGCTGAAGAAAGAAGAGAAAAACAGTTCCGACCCGCTGGAGAAGTTCGACATCGAGCAACTGGCGCACATCAGCGTGCCGGAACGGGCGCATATAGACCAACTGGTGGCGACACTGATTGCTGAAACCCGTGAACCCAACAGTGAAGAGCTGAAACTGCTGCGCAAAGCGGTGGCGAGCGTCGACATCGCCCTGTTTGGCCGCATGCTGGCTTCCAGCCCGGAATTCAACGTGGAGGCGGCCTGTCAGGTGGCGCACGCGCTGGGTGTCAGTGCGGTCACGGTGGAGGATGACTTTTTCACCGCAGTCGATGACCTTAACACTGGTGATGACAACAGTGGTTCTGGTCACATGGGTGAGCAGGGCTTTGCCTCGGCATTGTTCTATCAGTACATCTGCATCGACCGTGATCGGTTGCTGGAAAACCTCAGCGGTGATGAAGCGCTGGTGCAGCGCACATTGCGGGCTCTAGGCGAAACGGCGCTTACCGTGTCGCCGACCGGCAAGCAAAATAGCTTTGCTTCCCGTGCCTATGCCTCTTACGTGCTTGCAGAGCGAGGCTCCGCACAGCCACGGGCGCTGTCGGTGGCATTCTTTAAACCGGTGCGTGGCAATGAACCATTGGAAACCGCCATCACCGCGCTGAAAAGCCAACAGGAGAAGTTCAACCGTGCTTACGGCGCTGACGGCATGAGCGATTACGTGCTGAATGTTGAAGCCGGTGTTGGCAGCCTGCCGCAACTGTTGGATTTCATCAGCCAGTGAGGGTGGCATGACCGAGTATCTGGTATTTCAGCTGTATGCGCCGCTGGCTTCCTGGGGGGAACCGGCGGTGGGTGAGGTGCGCCATACCTCACCCGTGCCGAGCCGTTCTGCGCTGTTGGGGTTGCTGGCGGCGGCACTCGGTATCCGCCGTGATGAAGAAGCGCGGTTGGCTCAATTTAACGCACACTACCGTTTTGCGGTGCGAGCACTTTCCCGCCGGGAAGGCTGGCTGCGTGATTACCACACTGTGCAGATGCCGCGTGAAGAGCGCAAACGGGTGCGCTATACCCGGCGTGATGAGCTGTGTTCTGACCCGGAACAAGGGCTGGAAACGCTGCTGACCGCCCGTGAATACCGCTGTGATGCGTATTACCACGTGGCGGTGAGTGCGACTGAGGGCGCACCCGTCACCCTTTCACAACTGGTGCAGGCGTTGCGCACCCCGGTGTTCCCGCTCTATCTCGGTCGCAAAAGTTGCCCGCTGGCGTTGCCGCTGGCACCGCATCTGCTGTGTGGGTCTCTGGTCGAGGTGTGGCGACAGGTTGACGATACGCCATTGCTCAACGACCCGGCATTGGCGTTTATCAACCAACCCGACGGCAGTTGTTACTGGGAACCGGGTGAGGATGTTGCTGAAAGTGACGCGATGATGGCGGTGGAGCGTAGCGACCAGCCCACCAGCCGTCGGCGCTGGCAGTTCACCACTCGGATACAGTGCCACGGCGTACTGAAAGGAGGTCAGTAATGTTCTTTTCCCGTGTCACGCTGCAACCGGCGGCGCTGCCGTCGGCGATGGCGGAGAAATGGCTGACATCGCCAGTGTATGCCAGCCACCAGTGGTTGTGGCAATTGTTCCCGCATGAGCAGCAGCGCCGCTTTTTGTTTCGGCAGGACTCCCATGCCGATGTCAGCCGCTATTACCTGCTTTCGGCCTGTGCACCCCGGCAGGATCACAACCTGTTCGAGGTGGAAACCAAACCGTGGCAACCGCAACTGAACGCCGGGATGCAACTGGCGTTTTCCCTGCGTGCTAACCCGGTGGTGACGCGCCAGAAAAAGCGTAGCGATGTGCTGATGGATGCCAAGTATCAGGCCAAAGCACAAGGGGCGGACGCGGCGGAGATTTGGCCGCGCCAGCAGCAGGCGGCGACCGACTGGCTGGTGCGTCAGGGCGAGCAGTGGGGGTTTGAGGTCAATGCCTGTCGTGTTGACGGTTATCAGCGCCAGCGTTGGTATAAGCCGCAGCAAACCGAGCCGGTGAGCTTCAGCTCGGTGGATTTTGACGGTCTGCTACGCATTACCGACGCTGAACGTTTTGCGCAGGCAGTCAGGAACGGGCTGGGGAAAAGCCGGGCACTGGGGTGTGGGCTGCTGTTGCTGCGTCGGGCATAATCAGCGGGAGGCTGCTATGTCATTCGTTCCGTTAAACCCGATCCCGCTTAAAGACCGCACCTCGATGATCTTCCTGCAATACGGGCAGATTGATGTGGTGGACGGCGCGTTTGTACTGATCGATAAAACCGGTGTGCGCACTCATATTCCGGTTGGATCGGTGGCCTGCATTATGCTGGAGCCGGGCACCCGAGTCTCCCATGCGGCGGCTAAGCTGGCGGCGACCGTCGGCACGCTGCTGGTGTGGGTGGGGGAGGCCGGGGTAAGGCTATACGCTGCCGGACAGCCGGGCGGTGCACGTTCTGACCGATTGTTGTATCAGGCGCGGCTGGCGCTGGATGAAGAACTGCGGCTGAAAGTGGTGCGGCGCATGTTCGAATTGCGCTTTGGCGAACCGGCACCGAGCCGCCGCTCTGTCGAGCAACTGCGCGGCATTGAAGGCGCGCGGGTGCGCCAAACCTACAGCCTGCTGGCAAAACAGTACGGCGTGAAATGGGATGGCCGCCGCTACGACCCGAAAGACTGGGCGCGTGGCGATAAAGTCAACCAGTGTATCAGCGCCGCCACCGCCTGCCTTTACGGTATTACCGAAGCGGCGGTACTGGCGGCGGGCTACGCACCGGCTATCGGTTTTATCCATAGCGGCAAGCCGTTGTCGTTTGTCTACGACATTGCCGACATCATCAAGTTTGACGGTGTGGTGCCCAAAGCGTTCGAGATTGCCGCCCGCAACCCGCTGGAGCCCGATCGTGAGGTGCGGGTGGCCTGCCGTGATATTTTCCGCAGCCAGCAAACGCTAGCCAAACTGATTCCCCTGATTGAAGACGTGCTGGCCGCCGGTGAGATTGATCCACCGCAGGCACCGCCAGACGCACAACCGCCCGCCATTCCCGAACCGGCACCCTTTGGTGACGCCGGGCACCGGGGGCATGGCGGATGAGCATGCTGGTGGTGGTAACGGAAAACGTGCCGCCGCGCTTGCGCGGTCGGCTGGCGGTTTGGCTGCTGGAGGTACGCGCTGGCGTCTATGTGGGCGACACCTCGCGCCGGGTACGGGAGATGATCTGGCAGCAGGTGGTGGAACTGGCCGAACAGGGCAATGTGGTGATGGCCTGGGCCACCAACACCGAATCCGGTTTTGAGTTCCAAACCTACGGTGAAAACCGCCGGATGCCGGTGGACCTCGATGGTTTGCGGTTAGTCTCTTTTCACCCTGTTGAAAATCAGTAAGTTAGCGCTCTTTAACAACCGGGTAAAATCGGTAGAATTTTACGGCCTTAAAAATACCTTATAAAACAGGTATATACTTTTAGAGTGTTCCCCGCGCCAGCGGGGATAAACCGTCAGCTGCTTGGTCATTTGCCATACCACGAATGTGTTCCCCGCGCCAGCGGGGATAAACCGACAAACATGTCATCTGTTTGCTGATAATATCTGTGTTCCCCGCGCCAGCGGGGATAAACCGGTATTGGGATGACAATAAAAAACCCGGCTTGCGTGTTCCCCGCGCCAGCGGGGATAAACCGTCCGTATCAGTTTGTCCCGCCGCACGCTTAATGTGTTCCCCGCGCCAGCGGGGATAAACCGTCTTTAATGCCCATGTCGTGGTTTCAAGACGAGTGTTCCCCGCGCCAGCGGGGATAAACCGAAAACGTGTTTGATAGCGGCGTTGATTAATGCGTGTTCCCCGCGCCAGCGGGGATAAACCGGCCATACTCCGATATTGTCCTCTGCCATCCTCGTGTTCCCCGCGCCAGCGGGGATAAACCGCAAGTTGCGTTGATTCTGACGCAAAAGAAAAGTGTTCCCCGCGCCAGCGGGGATAAACCGGAGAAAGCCTCGGATGGCCGGTTAACAAAATTGTGTTCCCCGCGCCAGCGGGGATAAACCGACGGGAAGCCGGGCTGTTTACTGGCTGAATGAGTGTTCCCCGCGCCAGCGGGGATAAACCGTTACCGTTGAATGTTCAACTGTTTGTTGAAAGGTGTTCCCCGCGCCAGCGGGGATAAACCGCGGGTCTTTTAGGTGTGATGGGGTGGTGTGATGTGTTCCCCGCGCCAGCGGGGATAAACCAGAGACATTACGTTTCAGTGTCTGCGGGTGGTGGTGTTCCCCGCGCCAGCGGGGATAAACCGTGCTCTCTGGATGTCCAGAATTTCCCGCGCTTGTGTTCCCCGCGCCAGCGGGGATAAACCGGGCAGCAGAGTGCTCAAGCCCATCATGTTGGCGTGTTCCCCGCGTCAGCGGGGATAAACCGCATGGCTAACTTATCACTTAATCCGATGGCGAGTGTTCCCCGCGCCAGCGGGGATAAACCGCGCGCTGAACTCAACGGGAAACCACATCAGGCGTGTTCCCCGCGCCAGCGGGGATAAACCGCGCGCTGAACTCAACGGGAAACCACATCAGGCGTGTTCCCCGCGCCAGCGGGGATAAACCGAATTCAGGGTCATCTCGATGTACTATGATCTCGTGTTCCCCGCGCCAGCGGGGATAAACCGCAGGCCGGATTATTCCAGACAATTCTAGGAGTGTGTTCCCTGCGCTAGCGGGGATAAACCGTTCAAAACTCAAAGGCTCGCTTCTGCGGGCCTGTGTTCCCCGCGCTAGCGGGGATAAACCGCTCCAGCGCAGCGCGGCGGAATTTACTATGACGTATTCCCCACGCCAGCGGGGATAAGACAGAAAATAAATCGGGCACGCGGTGTGATTACGCGTGCCCGATGTTGGACCGTCAGACAGGGTTAAAACGACTGCCAGTCGTCTGCGCTGGCTGATGTTTTGGCGGCGGGTTTTTTGAGCGCCAGTGTCTTCGCTGCCTGTGCGGATGAGGGCGCAATCATCGGTCGGTTGCCCGCCAGATTGTAAGAGCCGCCCCTTGCTTCTTCGAGATGGAAAATACTGACCACCTGTTTTAACTGCTCAGCCTGCTGTTGCAGGGATTGCGTGGCATTGTAGCCTTCTCTGACCAGCGAAGCATTTTGCAGTGTGGTTTGTTCCATTTTATTAATCGCCAGGTTGACCTGCTCGATGCCCAGTGACTGCTCCTGACTGGCGACGCTGATCTCACCAACCAGTTCACTGACTTTGCGCACGCCATCCACAATCCCCTGAATGGAGACCCCGGCTTTTTCCACCAGCCGGTTCCCGGCGTCCACCGTTTCTACCGAATGGCCGATCAGCTCCTTGATTTCTCTGGCTGCGGAAGCACTGCGTTGCGCCAGGCTACGCACTTCGCTTGCTACCACCGCAAACCCGCGGCCTTGTTCACCGGCACGGGCGGCTTCAACCGCCGCGTTAAGTGCCAGAATGTTGGTTTGAAACGCGATGCTGTCGATAACACCGATGATATCGACAATTTTCTTGGAGGAGCTGTCGATAGCGCCCATGGTTTGCACCACTTCGCTAACCAGTTGCCCACCGGATTGCGCCTGATTGGCGGTATCCTGCGCCAGTTGGTTTGCCTGTCTGGCGTTATCCGCATTTTGCCGAACGGTGGAGGTGAGTTGCTCTATCGATGCCGCGGTTTCCTGCAACGCACTGGACTGCTCATCAGTACGGCCGGAAAGATCCTGATTGCCAGCAGAGAGCTGAGATGATGCTCCGGCGATCGCTTCAGCCCCTTCGCGCACTTCCCCGACGACGGTACGCAACTGGCCAGTCATTTCCCGTAGCGCATGTTGCAACTGTGCCAGTTCATCACGACCTTGTGGTGAAATCTCTGCGGTGAGGTCCCCTCTGGCGACAGAATTCGTCACCTGAACGGCGGTTTGCAGCGGGCGCACAATACTGCGGGTTAGCATCCAGGCAAGCAGTGAGCCGACTAGGGTAATCATCAGACCGAGCACGCCGAGGAACAGGTAACTGCTCTGTGCCCGCGCCGAAATCTCCTCTCGCATGCGGTCAATATTGGTACGCTGGTAGTCACGCAGTATGCTCATGCTTTTTTGGTATTGAACGGAGACCGGCAATAATCTCTGCTCAAAGACCTGCTTGGCTTGTTCCGCGTTCCCCGCGGCTTTCGCGCTGAAAATTTCATCCCGCGCTTTGATATAGGCCTGACGGTCGGCGTTGAGTTGGTCCAATAGCCCCTGTTCTTCTTTTGACGACACCAGCTCGGTAAATTTTGCCACACGTTCGTTGTTCTCTTTGGTGGCGTTGGCGTTATCTGCCGCGAACACCTGCGCCAGCGAAGGGTCGCTGCTGCGTGCTGTGGCGGTGGTCCGCTGTATCCCGGCGGAGAGCGTCGCCGCCCAGTCGGCGACCAGTCGTTCTTTGCGCAGCGGTACCAGCATGATTTGCTCTGCGTTCCGGGTTATCTGGTTGAGTTGATAAATACCGCTGGCAAGCATAATCAACGAAAACGCGATAAGTATCCCAAACCCTACGGATAACCGAGTACCGATTTTGTAGTTTTTCATTTTTTCTCCCGGGTTTCTCTGCCACTGGTTGTCAGATTTCCCCTATGTTCGACATAACGGATATGTTTAGTCATTTATTTTCGCAACGCGAATAATGTAGAAGGTACGACGGAGTGTCTAAATATGGCTACTTCCCGATCAATTTAATTAACATTCAATGTATTAAGACGCATCTTTATTAACAATAAAAGGTTATTATCACGTAGGTGCATGTCAACGTAACTGTTTGGTTATGTCCTCTTTTCCGCTCCTGCATCATGATGCTATTTAGGGTACAGACAGTGGTGGAAATCAAAGTTTTATTGAGTAATGTTTTATTCACCTCACATTATTTTGAGTAATCTGCTGCCAGCCGTGGCAAGGCCAGCCGGATAGCCAGAATAATTGTAGATGATTCACGGTATATTGCCGTGTGCTGGTGAGATTAGGGCATGTCATGTCCCCGCAGGCGGTGATGAGAGACCAGCAAGAATGGCAAGATGTATTGATGGGGCGAAAACAGCATAATTGTCGGTTTTAGGCGAGGGTTCATGCCCCTTAACTGGTCAAACCACCTAAAAATTCCCTTTCTGTGAAGATGTTATCCGTTTTTTCTATTATCTGCGGGCAAAATACCGGCGCGACAGGTCTTTATTTTGCCCGGGAAGTGGCATTATGTGCAGTTCACAATGACAGGGACTGATGCTATCCGGTCAGGCAAGGATTAACGACGTTCCACCCGGAGAGAGGCCGTGGAAGCAGAGAATACCTTGGGAGTCATTTCCCGCTATCTGAAGAAGTTGCATGTGTTGACGCTGTGTGTCAGTGACGATGACGATTTATGGTGCGCCAACTGCTTTTATGTATTTGATGATGAAAAGATTGCTTTTTATCTGATGACGGAGCCGGATACGCGGCATGGTGAGATCATGCGACGCTGTCCGCGCGTGGCGGGTACGGTCAACGGCCAGCCTAAGAGTGTGCTGCTGATCAGAGGCGTGCAGTTTCTGGGGGAGATCAGCCGCTTGAGCGGTGAGGAAGAAGCACAGGCACGTAATCGTTATAACGTTCGGTTTCCCATTGCGCGCAGTAGCGGCGCACCGGTCTGGAAACTGTCGCTCAACGAAATGAAAATGACCGACAACGCGCTGGGGTTCGGAAAGAAACACCTCTGGCGTCGTGATGCTGTAGCGGAGGCGTGTTAACTCATCATCGATGAGGGTGCGGTGATGTCGGTTGCCGGTGGCGCGAAAGCGCCACACGGTTTGCCTGCGCCGGTGCCCGTTATCAGCCCGGACGTCAGTTATGAGCGTAGATGCCAGTTATCAGCGCAGATGGTGAATCACCTGATTGCGGCTGCCGCGCCACACCAGCGTTAAATCCCGCTGTTCCTGTATAAAACGCCCGTCCACCAGTACGTTAATCAAGTCGACGACCTGGTGCTGTTCTGGCGTCAGCTCATCCAACTGGTAGCCTGTCCACATCCAGATATCTTTGCCGGGACACTCATCATGTACCCGTTGTACCAGCCGTAGTACGTCAGGCACGTTTTTCGGGTGCAGTGGATCGCCGCCTGACAGCGACAGCCCCTGTAGCGGCAGGTCGATATTTTGCAGATCGGCGATGATGCGATCTTCCATTTCCTGTGTGAATGGGTGTCCGGAATTCAGACGCCAGGTACTCTGGTTATAACAACCGGGGCACTGGTGCTCGCAGCCTGCCACAAACAGGGTGCAGCGTGTTCCCGGACCGTTGACCACATCCACCGGGTAGTATTGATGGTAGTTCATAGCGATGACCGTCCAAAAGGCCGCCCGCCGGGCGGCATCAGCCTCAGGCTGCAGTCGTGAATAAGGCCGTGCGCGCAATCAGGCGCACGGCGCGGACTCATCAGCCCAGTTGCCCACTGGCAAGGTGTTTTACCCGGCGTTTGACTTCTTCCTGCTTACCGGCGTTAAACGGACGTGCATCCGGGCTACCCAGATAACCGCACACCCGACGTGTGACCGACACACGTGCCGCGTCGTGGTTACCGCACTGCGGGCAGGTAAAGCCTTTACTGGTGCAGGTGAATTCACCGGTATAGCCGCACTCGTAGCACTCGTCTATCGGCGTATTGGTGCCGTAATAAGGAACCCGGGTGTAGCTGTAGTCCCATACGTCTTCCAACGCCTTGAGGTTGTGCTGCAAGTTAGGATACTCGCCGTAACAGATAAAACCGCCATTCGCCAGCGGCGGGTAAGGGGCCTCAAAATCGATCTTCTGGTACGGATTGACCTTTTTCTCCACGTCGAGATGGAAGCTGTTGGTGTAGTAACCTTTGTCAGTCACGCCAGCTACGACGCCGAACTCAGCAGTATCCAGACGGCAGAAGCGGTCGCACAGGTTTTCGCTTGGCGTGCTGTACAGGCTGAAACCGTAACCGGTCTCCTCTTTCCAGCTTTCGGTGGCGGCCTTCAAGCGGGCGACAATTTCCACCGCTTTTTGGCGTAGGGTTTCATCATCAAACACATGAACCTGATTACTGAACAAGGCGTTGATGGTTTCATGCACCCCGATATAACCCAGCGAAATAGACGCGCGGCCGTTCTTGAAAATCTCGGCGATATTGTCGTCCGCCTTCAGGCGTACTCCGCATGCCCCTTCCATATAAAGTATAGGCGCTACACGTGCTTTTACATTTTCCAGCCGGGCAATTCGCGTCATCAGCGCTTTTTTGGCTAACAGTAAGCGCTGGTCCAGCAATTGCCAGAAACGCACTTCGTCACCCTGGGCTTCCAGCGCGATGCGCGGCAGGTTGAGGCTGATCACGCCCAGATTATTACGCCCGTCGTGGACCTGCTCTCCGTTTTCTTCGTATACGCCAAGGAAGCTGCGGCAACCCATCGGCGTTTTGAACGAACCGGTGACTTCCACCACCTGGTCGTAATTGAGGATATCCGGGTACATGCGCTTGCTGGCACACTCCAGCGCCAGTTGCTTGATGTCGTAGTTCGCGTCACCCGGTTTGTGGTTGAGGCCGTCACGGATGGCGAACACCAGTTTCGGGAACACCGCCGTTTTGTGGTTTTTACCCAGTCCGGCGATACGATTACGCAAGATGGACTGTTGAATCAGCCGCGATTGCCAACTGGTGCCCAGCCCGAAACCGAAGGTGACGAACGGCGTCTGGCCATTGGCGGTATGCAGCGTATTCACTTCATATTCCAGTGACTGGAAGGCGTCGTAGCACTCTTTTTCCGTACGACTACGGGCATAACCTTCGGCATCGGGAATCTGCCATTCGCGAGCCACGGCGCAGTGCTTTTCATGGCTGGCGGTAACAAACGGTGCCAGAATTTCATCAATGCGGTTGATGGTGGTGCCGCCGTAGATATGGCTGGCGACCTGCGCGATGATCTGCGCGGTAACCGCCGTGGCGGTGGAGATGGACTTCGGCGGCTCGATTTCCGCGTTACCCATCTTGAACCCTTGCGTCAGCATGCCGTTGAGGTCTATCAGCATGCAGTTGAACATTGGGAAGAACGGCGAATAGTCGAGGTCGTGGTAGTGAATCTCGCCACGTTCGTGTGCCAGTACCACGTCGCGCGGCAGGATGTGCTGTTTGGCGTAATGCTTGGCGACGATCCCCGCCAGCAGATCGCGCTGGGTGGGAATGACCTTGCTGTCTTTATTGGCGTTTTCGTTGAGCAGCGCCATATTACTCTGCTCTACCAGCCCACGAATTTCCTGATTTAACCGGCCCTGACGCTCGCGAGCGACATCACGATCGTGACGGTATTCGATATAGGTGCGCGCCAGTTGTTTGTATTGGCCGGCCATCAGCAGGTTTTCTACCGCGTTTTGGATCTCACGAATATCAACGCGCGCTTTCCCTTGCATTTGCTGAGCGACGGCGGCGGCGACGGTGGCACAGTAGTCCGCATCATCCACACCTGCAGCGCTAGCCGCTTTGATGACCGCGTCATTGATTCGGTTTTCGTCAAAAGGTACCTGACATCCGTCCCGCTTAATCACTACTGGTTTCATGTTATTCCTCGGTGTGTTTCCTTTGTTGAGGTTATCCACAGCCTCCACGTCTGACCACGGACGTGGAGGCTGTGGATGGTTTTGTGGATAAACACAATATGTAGGTTTCTGTAAAAGGATAGACACTATATATTGAATTCGCCTGGAAGGGGGGGCAGTTTTATTGCGCTAAAATTGACCTGGCTCAAGGAAATTTGAGCATCGTAGAGAAATCAGTCTTGGTTAAATAACGATCAAAACGTAATGAGGGCGACCTGGCCCCGTCATCACTGACTTGATGGCAGTCTGTGCTTTTAGCTATCAAGGCATCTAGACATCCATATAGGCTTTTTGTATGGTGGCGGGAACTCTCTTTTATACGATGACCTGATTAAGGAAAGACAATGGCAGACAACGTTCTGATTTTGGACGGGGGAATGGGGCGTGAACTGGCACGCATCGGCGCTCCTTTTCGTCAGCCGGAGTGGTCGGCGCTGGCGCTGATGGAGTCGCCACAGCATGTGCGCCAGGTGCATGACAGCTTTATTGCTGCCGGTGCACAGGTGATTACCAGCAACAGTTATGCTGTGGTGCCTTTCCATATCGGTGAAGCGGTATTTAGCGAACGGGGCCAGGCTCTGGCCGAATTGGCCGGTCAGCTGGCGCGTCAGGCGGCGGATGCCGCCTCGCACCCGGTGCGAGTTGCCGGTTCACTGCCGCCGGTGTTGGGCTCATATCGTCCTGATCTTTTTAACGCCGAGGCGGCGACGCCGATCCTGAAAACGTTGATCGATGCCCTTAACCCTTATGTGGATGTCTGGCTGGCGGAAACCCAAAGCTCGCTGGCGGAAGTGGCGCTGGTGCGTGAACTGCTGGCGAATGACCCGCGCGAGCTGTGGCTGTCATTTACGTTGCAGGATGAACTGGATGCTGACGGTCATGCCCGCCTGCGCTCCGGTGAATCTGTGGCTGCCGCCGCACAGGAGGCCGCTCGTCTGGGGGCCGCGAACCTGTTGTTCAACTGTAGCCGCCCGGAAGTGATGGCCTCTGCCGTGGCACAGGCCAGCGCGACGTTAAGTGCGCTGTCGGCTCCGATTGGTGTGGGCGTGTACGCCAACGCGTTCGAGCCGGATGATAACCAGCGCGGTGCGAACGAAGGGTTGAGCCGACTGCGCACCGATACGCACCCAGAAGGCTACCTGCAATGGGCACAAGAATGGGTATCGCAGGGAGCATCGCTGGTTGGGGGCTGTTGTGGTATCGGCCCGGAGCATATCGCCCGTCTGGCACAGGCATTCCACCGTCAGTCCTGATGGCGGCGAAAAATATAACGATATGTCCCCTAAATAATTCGAGCTGCAGGAAAGCCAACGCACCTGCAACTTGAAGTATGACGGGGATAATAACTATCCGTAACGGATAAGCACTCACGAAGGGAACACAACATGAATCGTCGTCATTTTATTAAAAGTGCCTGCGCCTTATCCGTCGCAGCGGCCGCTACCGGCTGGCCGTTGAGCGCCGCCTGGGGTGCCGATGCCGCAGAACAACCGAAAAAAGGCGGTCATTTGATAGTCGGGGTGGATAACGCCTCCAGCACCGACCGTCTCGACCCGGCATTCTGGTTTGAAACCTATATGTACTTCGTGGGGTCCCAGCTGTTTAATAACCTGCTGGAGCTGGATGAAAAAGGCGAGCTGGTGCCGTCGCTGGCCGAATCCTGGGAGAGCAAGGACGGCGGGCGCACCTGGGTGCTGGCTATCCGCAAAGGCGTTCAGTTCCATGATGGCCGCACGCTCAGCGCTAAAGACGTTATTTATTCGCTCAATCACCACCGTGGTGAGAAATCCAGTTCATCGGTGAAAGGCTATCTCGACCCGGTGGTGGCGATGGACGCCACCGGTAGCCATGAAGTCACCATTCGTCTGAGCGAACCGAACGTAGAATTCATCGCACTGCTGAGCGATGTGCACTTTGCCATTACCCCGGAAAATGAGAATTTCGACAAAGGTATCGGTACCGGTGCCTTTATTCTGGAGAGCTTCCAGCCCGGCGTGCGCACGTTGGTAAAACGCAATCCGAATCATTGGAACAGCGCACGCGGCCATGTCGACTCGGTCGAAACGCTGGCGATGAACGACTCTACTGCCCGTGTGGCAGCGCTGGTGAGTGGATCGGCCCATATCATCAACCGTGTGAACCCGCGTATTGTCGGGCGCATTCAGAACATGCCGACGCTGCAATTGCTGCGCTCGCGTGACAGCCAGATTTTCACCTTCCCGGGTTTGAGCAATGTTGCGCCGTTTAATAATGAAGATGGCCGACTGGCGCTGAAATACGCGATTGATCGCCAGCAGATTATCGATACCGTGCTGGGCGGCTATGCCAGCGTGGCGAACGATAACCCGATTTTCCCGTCCAACCGCTATTTCGCCAAAGACATTCCCCAACGTCCTTACGACCCGGAGAAAGCCAAGTGGCACTGGCAGAAAGCCGGGTTCAGCGGCCCGCTGACACTCTCTGTCGCTGATGCTGGTTTCCCCGGCGCGGTGGATGCCGGTCAGTTGTATCAGGCGTCTGCGCAGAAAGCAGGCATTACGCTGAATGTAGAGCGTGTGCCGGACGACGCGTTCTGGGACAATGTGTGGATGAAAAAACCGTTCGTGTCCTCTAACTGGTCGGTTCGCCCTACCGCTGATGCGCTGTTGTCGCTGGTGTTCACCAGTCAGGCACCGTGGAACGAATCTGGCTGGAAGAATGATGCGTTCGACCAACTGGTACGTGCGGCACGTGGTGAAGCCAACGAAGACAAGCGCCGCCAAATCTACCATGACATTCAGGTGATGCTGGTGGATCAGAGCAGTGAAATCATTCCGCTGTATGCTGACGCGCTCGACGCCTGCAGTACCAAAGTGAAGGGATTGAATGCCATTCCAGGTTTCCCACTCAGCGGCAACCGTGCTGCGGAAAAAGTGTGGCTGGCCTGAGAGAGATAAAGGGCGGGAAAGATGCAGGTAAAAGGCAGGTAATGTGACGATGTTTCGCCGAAGGACGGTGCTTGAACAATGGGCTGGTCGCTACCCGCTGCTGATGTTGATTTTGCGGCGCCTGCTGGCGGGTGTGGCGATGGTTGCCGTGGTATCGGTACTGATTTTTGCCGGTATTCAACTACTGCCGGGCAATGCCGCTACCGCTATTCTGGGGCAGACGGCAACGCCGGAAGCGGTACGTGCGCTGAATGCCCAGTTAGGGCTGGATCAGCCCGCAGTATCGCGGTATCTCCACTGGCTGTGGGGCATGATCGGCGGCGATTTCGGTCAAAGTTTTACCAGCCGTCAGGCGATTGCGCCGGTGCTGGCATGGCGGCTGGAAAATACGCTGTTTCTGGCCGGGTGTACCGCCGTGGTGGCGGTGCCGTTGGCGTTGCTGATAGGCTTTTTGTCGGTGCGTTATCAGGGCAGTTGGCTGGACCGGCTGCTCAATCTGTTTACCCGCGTCGCGGTGGCGTTGCCGGAGTTTTTCTCCGGCTACCTGCTGATTTTGATTTTTTCCATCACCCTGTTTTGGCTGCCGAGCAACAGCAATGTGAGCGATCATATGCCGCTCGGTGCGCATTTGACGGCTATCGCGCTACCTTGTCTGACGCTGGTGCTGGCAGTATTGGGCCACATGAGCAATATGACCCGTGCGGCGCTGATAGGTGCGCAAAACGCCGCCTATGTCGACACGGCATTGCTGAAAGGGATGTCGCCTTCGGTTATCCTGCTGCGCCACGTGCTGCCCAACGCCTGGGGGCCAATCATCAACGTGATTGTCCTTAACCTGGCGTACCTGATGGTAGGTGTGGTGATTGTCGAAAGCGTGTTTGTTTACCCTGGGCTTGGTCAGTACATGGTCGATAGCATCAGTAAACGCGATATGCCGGTGATTCAGGGCTGCGCGCTGGTGCTGGCGACAATTTACATCCTGCTGAATCTGCTGGCAGATGTGGTATCGCTGATGGCGAACCCGCGTCTGCGTCATGCCCGGCGGTAATGCCGTCAACCGAATGGATATCTGTACATGCCTGCTGTAAAACCTTCCGTGGTGCTCGGTCTGCTGGGGCTGGGTCTGTTTATTGGGGTCGCGTTATTCGCGCCCTGGATTGCGCCTTACCCGGCCGATAAGGTGGTGGCGGGTGCCTGGTTGGGGCCCATGCCGCAGGCGTGGCTGGGTACTGACAATATCGGTCGCGACCTGTTTTCCCGCTTGATTTGGGGAACGCGTACTTCGCTGGCGGTGACGGCACTGGCGGCAGCGTTGGCGTTTGCGCTGGGCGCCGGGCTGGGTTTTCTGGCCGGGGTATGCGGCGGTTGGGTGGACCAACTGATTTCCCGCGTTAATGACGTGCTGATGGCGATCCCAACACTGATTCTGGCTCTGGTGGTATTGGCGATGCTGCCGAAAAGCACCTTCATCATCATTCTGGTTCTGGGCGTGTTAGAAGCCACTCGTGTGCTGCGGGTCGCGCGTTCGCTGGCTGTGGATATCGCCACGCAGGAGTTCATTGAGGTCGCGCGACTGCGCGGTGAGTCGATGGGGTGGATCCTGTGGCGTGAGATTTTGCCGAATGCGCGCAACACGCTGGTGGCGGAATTCGCGCTGCGTTTCATCTTTATTTTGCTGTTCCTGTCGGCGTTGTCTTTTCTGGGGTTAGGGATTCAGCCACCTACCGCCGACTGGGGGGGGCTGGCTCGTGACAATAAAGACGGCATCCTGTTTGGAGTGTGGGCGGCGCTGGTGCCGGGGGCAGCTATCGCCCTGCTGGCGGTGTCGCTCAATGTGGTGGCGGACTGGCTGCTAAGCCGTGACGGTCGTAACTGGCGTGGAGGCCGTCATGAGTGAGTTGCTGCGGGTCGAACAGTTGTGCGTGACGGCAGGCGGCCGGGCGCTGGTAGAGGACATCAACTTTACCCTTCATAAAGGGGAAGTGTTGGGGTTGATTGGCGAGTCCGGCGCAGGGAAATCCACCATCGGTCAGGCGATTCTTGGGCACTGTCGTCACGGCATGCGTATTGAAAGCGGGCATATCTGGTTTCAGAACGGTGATAAGCGCAGTGATCTGGCCTCGCTATCAGAGCGCCAACTGCGCGCTGTTCGTGGCGCTCGCATTGCGTATGTAGCGCAATCAGCCAGTGCCTCGTTTAACCCGGCGCAGCGTATCGGCGAGCAGGTGATTGAAACGGCGGTGCGTCACGGTGTGTTGTCACGCCAGCAGGCGGTGGCACGGGCGATAGAACTGTTTACCCAACTGTCGTTGCCGGAACCGCAAACCTTCTTCCAACGTTATCCGCATCAGGTATCCGGCGGTCAGTTGCAGCGGGCGATGATCGCGATGGCGATGTGCGCTGGCCCCGACCTGATCATTTTTGATGAACCGACCACTGCACTGGACGTGACCACCCAGCTCGGGGTACTCAACGCCATCGATGAGATTATCCGGCTGACGGGCGTGGCTGCATTGTATATCAGCCACGATCTGGCGGTGGTGGCGCAAATCAGCCACCGTATTATGGTGTTGCGGCATGGTCGTCAGGTGGAAACCGGCGACACCGCGTCATTGCTGGCTAGCCCTGTTGAAGCCTACACCCGTGACCTGTTACAGGCGCGCGGCGAGCCCAAAGTACCGCAAGCGGTGACAGACGACATCCTGCTGGATATCCGTCATCTTGGTGCACGTTATCAGCAACAACCGGTATTGCAGGACGTGTCGCTGCAACTGGCGCGTGGACGCACGCTGGCGGTGATCGGCGAATCGGGGTCTGGCAAGTCAACGCTGGGACGAACCCTGTGTGGGTTGCTGGCACCGGCAGGCGGCGAGATCCGGCTCAACGGCGACGCACTGCCAGCGAAACTGGCGCAGCGTAATCGTGCTCAGTTGCAATCGATCCAGATGATTCACCAGCACCCGGACACCGCGCTCAACCCGCGTTTGCCCGTCGGTGTGCAGATTGAGCGCTCAATGGTGTGCCTGACCCAACTGGACGCCACCGCACGACGCTTGCGCGTCAGCGATTTGTTGCATCAGGTGGGGTTGCCAGCGGAGATGGCGCAGCGTTACCCCACTGCGCTGTCCGGTGGTCAAAAGCAACGCGTTTGTATTGCCCGAGCACTGGCGGCACAGCCGTCGCTAATCGTCTGCGACGAGCCAACCTCCGCGTTGGACCCGCTGGTCGCCCGTGACGTGCTCGCGCTGCTGCGTCAGATCCAGCAGGAAACCGGCGTGGCTTATCTGTTTATCACCCACGATTTACACGTAGTGCGCGAAGTGGCCGATAGCGTAGCGGTGCTGCGTCACGGCCATATTGTCCGGCAAGGCCCGGTGACGGAAGCCCTGTCACCGCCGCTGGATGACTACACGCAGCAACTGCTGCTGGCGGTGCCGGAAATGCGCTGCGGCTGGTTGCGGGATGTGATGGCGCGGGAGCGGTAATATCCGGTTTTGTTTGCTTTGCGCGCCATATATTGAAGGATATACTGGGGTAGTTTTCTTATTATGGATTCTATACTTATCTAAGTAGACAAGGAGCGTTTGTATGTCACACCTTATTTATTTAACCTTGGAAGGAAGTCAACAGGGATTAATCTCTTCCGGTTGTTCAACCTTTGACTCTATTGGGAATCGCTATCAAAGTGGGCATGAGGACCAGATACAAGTATTAGGATTAAGCCACTCTATAACTAGAGAAGATAATATTGCTCATCATCCAATACAACTAACTAAACCGATAGATAAGTCATCACCATTACTCGGTATGTCTATTACCTCCAATGAGAAGCTTACTGCTAATTTCTTTTTTTATAGAACGAATTCTGCCGGGCAGTTAGAGATTTTCTATGAGCTGAAGCTAATAGATGCAAGAATTGTGGATGTATCATCTTCCTACCCTCACTCTATTAATAGTAATGAAGCTTTACCATATGAAGTAGTTCGGTTGAAGTACAAATCAATAGAGTGGTCACATAAAACAGCAGGGACGTCCGGGTATAGTATATGGAATGATGGTTATGAATGATGCCTAATAGAGTTAAGTCTGGTTTTTTATAATTAATAGGGAATGTATAGGGAAGTTAAATGGATATTAAAGAGGGGGCTTTTACCTTCAATGCCGAGGGGGATGATATCCCTGGTAGTCTCTATTTCTCAAGAAAAATCCATTGGCCAGGTAATCCATCTATTTGTAAGGATATTGCCTCTGGAGTGACAATAGGAAGAGGGTTCGATCTTGGTCAAAGAACTCAAACTGAGTCATATTATCATCTTGTGAGTGCTGGCGTTCCACAAAATAAGGCTATTGCGATCTCAGGAAGGTGCAGGGATGCGTGGATGTGATGCCTCAGCGTTTGTTATAAAAAACAGAGATAAAGTTGGTGAAATAACACATTCTCAGCAAGCTAATCTGTTTAGACTATCATTTGCTATGTATATTACAAGAGCTAAAGGATTTTATAATAAGTATAAAAATTCCAATGCAGTCTCTTGGGATGATATGAATAGCAGGATGAAAGATATATTTATTGATATGATTTATCAAGGCGCAATGAGAGTGAGATATGTTCCTTCTTTTGAGAGGAACACGCCTGAAGATGTTATTCTGTTGATAAAAAATACACCCAGCTTGGCTGCTTATGATAAAAGTAGGAAAAGAATAGTCTATCTGAAGGAGGCGAAATGAGAGGGTTGATGTTTTTTGTTTTATTTTTATCATTTTCATCTCAAGCAGATGAGATTCAATCCTGCTATGATAAAAAAGTGACAGCCTATATTCAGAATTGTATGGAGCAGTTGTCTCATAAAGAGTCTGAAGAATATAACAATATATATCATAGTTTTATAAAAAGTATTCGCCGTGAAGATTTGGCTAATTATGATGATTTTATCGCCTCCATTGATGAGGCGAAATTATTCTGGGAGAAATATAGTATTAGTGAATGTAAGGCGGAAGGATTGCTAAATATTAAGGATTCACCTGCATACTCTATTGCATATAACGAGTGTATGATTAAAGCCTACAGGGAGAGAGTGGCCTTTTATAACAAATACCCTTTCTGATATTTATAAAAAAATAAGACGTGCCTTGGGCGGTTTTATACCCTAACTCATTTCGGTAACTCGAATGAGTCAGGGTATATATGTCATCCTTAAGTCTCCGCCGACGATAGCGTAGGTTTTACCCCTGCACCGGAAATGGCGGCAACTGCCGAAAGGTATTCAGTAACCCTTCCGACCAGGCTTTGCGAATGGTGGCGAAGTAAGGGTCGTTTTCGGTGATGCGGTGCTGTTCGCTGATATCGAAACTGCCAGCACGGTATATCATCACATCCAGCGGCAAGCCGACCGACAGGTTACTGCGCAATGTTGAGTCAATCGAAATCAGTGCACAACACATGGCCTGCTCCAGCGGCGTATCCATCGTTAACACCCGGTCGATAATCGGTTTACCGTATTTGCTCTCGCCTATCTGGAAGTAAGGGGTGTCGCCGGTCGCTTCGATAAAGTTGCCTTCCGGATAGATATGGAACAGCCGCGGGGCTTCGTCGCCAATCTGGCCGCCAAGCAGCAGGTTGCAGCCGAAATTGGTGCTGCTACCGTTCTGCTGGGCCAGACTGTCGCGGTGGATAACCTCACGCACGGTTTCACCCACCAGTGTGGCGGCATCGTACAAGGTACTGGTTTGCATCAGGTTGGGCGTATGCTGGGCGTGGATACGCGCCTTGAGCAGGCTGATAATGCTTTGGGTGGTGGCAAGATTACCCGCCGACTGGATAACCAAGACGCGCTCACCTTCCTGATGGAATACGTGGAGCTTTCTGAAGGTTGCGATGTGATCAACCCCCGCATTGGTGCGGGAGTCGGAAGCAAAAACCAGCCCGTCAGACAGACGCATGGCCACACAGTAGGTCATACAGTACCTTTTTACCGATTTTACCGACTAGACGAAAACAGGAGTCGTCGCTCCTGTCATTGTTGCTGTTGCACCTGTTGCTGGCGTTCGAACAGGCTCACTGCCGCTTCTGAAAACATCTCTTCACACCCGCCACCCAGTCGACTGCCGCGCACCGGGCAGGCATCCAGGTAATCCATCCCCACCGCAAGGCGCAAATGCTGATTGAGCTTGCGGGTGTTGTTGGTGATGTCAAAACTGTGCCAGCGCTCGTTGAGCCACACCTCAGCCCAGGCATGCATGGCGACATGCGTAGTATCCCGGCTATACACGTAACCACTGACGTAACGCGCCGGAATACGCAGGCTGCGGCAGCAGGCCAGAAACACATGGGTGTGATCCTGACAGACGCCCTTGCCTTTGGCAAAGGCAATGCAGGCGGTATCCTGCACCTGCGTGGCGCCGGGAGTATACGGCATTTTCAGTTGCAATTCTGCCATCAGGGTTTCCAGACTGCCAATCGGGTCAGCCTCCTGATAATAGCGACGGGCAAAGTGGCGGATGGCATCATCCGCTTCAGTCAGCGTGGTACCGCGCAGGAAAATCAAC
This sequence comes from Dickeya zeae NCPPB 2538, assembly GCF_000406165.1. Classification (NCBI taxonomy): domain Bacteria; kingdom Pseudomonadati; phylum Pseudomonadota; class Gammaproteobacteria; order Enterobacterales; family Pectobacteriaceae; genus Dickeya; species Dickeya zeae. The sequence goes on from NZ_CM001977.1 coordinate 429,641, forward strand.
GGCGATAATCCGTCTTCCTCTTCCGGCACCTCTTCCACGCCCTCGGCAATTTCCACCACCCCCTGTGCGTGGATCAGAATATCGTGGTGCGGGCTATCCAGCGTGAGCACATGCATCAGATTGCCATAGGCATCGGTGGTGGCGACGGCGGGCGTGGGCAAGGTCAGCTTCCATTCCCGAATGCGCTGGCGGGCAGAACTTTGCGGCGTCAGTCGCAGGTACTGGGTGCTGAACTTCACTTCTTCATCGTAACGGTAGTGGGTCAGGTGATTGATGGTCAGTTTCATAGCGCCTCCAGATAGGTGTGACGGATGCTATCAGCCAGTTCGTTGATTTTGGTGAGGAAACGGTTGAGGTAGTGTTGCAGGTCGTCGGCGAGGATATCGTCGAGCGAGCCGAAGCGCAGTTCCACGTGCAGCAAATGCGCCAGACGTTGTGGGATACGCGCCCGTTCGCTGCCGATCATCTCCAGTTGCTGTACCAGATCGCCCACGCAGGCATGCAGCGAGCGGGGGACGTCATTGCGCAGTACCAGCAGTTCGGTGACCGTTTCCCGGCTGATGGGCTGACGATAGAGGCTGTGGTAGGCTTCGCGGGCGCTCACCGCACGTAGCAGGGTATCGAGCCGGTAGTATTCGCGCACCGGGTCCAGGTCATTATTGAGCTGCTGATCCTTGACAGTCAGCAACTGAGCGGTAGCGAACGACCGTTCGATCAAGGTGCCGATGCGAATAAAACATTGGGCGTCGTTACGCAGCAAGGTGCCGAACATGGCACCGCGAAACAGATGGGCGCGCTCTTTCACCCAGTCAAAAAAGGCGTCGATACCAATTTTATCCACCCCGGACTGGCGCAGGTTACGAATATCAATACGGGTGGTATTGATGCACTCCCACACCTCGGACGACAAGCTGCCGCGCACCGCATGCGCATTGTTCCACGCCATTTCGATACAGCTGTAAATGCTACTGGGGTTGTGACTATCCAGCGCAAAGAAATTCAGCAGGTTATTCATGGTAAAGCGGGCGTAGCGTTCCTGAAACAGTTCATGGGTGAACGTCAGGTTGAGCGGCAGCGCCAGATCGTGCTGCTGCTGGCTGTGGCGCGGCATCATCGACAGTTTGTAGGTGACGTCCAGCACGCGGGCGACACTTTCCGCCCGTTCCAGATAACGGGCCATCCAATAAAGCTCGCTGGCGGTACGACTTAGCATGATTCATCCTCCTCCATCACCCAGGTGTCTTTGGTGCCGCCGCCTTGCGAGGAGTTCACCACCAGTGAGCCTTCAGTCAGCGCGACGCGGGTTAGCCCGCCGGGGACCAGTCGAATTTCCTCGCCGTAGAGCACAAACGGGCGCAGGTCGATGTGGCGGGGCGCTAATCCCTCCTCAACGAAAGTGGGGCAGGTGGAGAGCGCCAGCGTGTCCTGGGCAATATAGTTACCGGGATTAGCCAGCAGACGCTGACGAAAATCCTCGATTTGCTGGCGGGTGGATTTGGGGCCGACCAGCATGCCGTAGCCCCCGGCACCGTGTACTTCTTTCACCACCATGCTGGCGAGATTCGCCAGCACATAAGCGAGATCGTCGGATTTGCGGCACTGCCAGGTCGGGATATTGCCGAGGATCGGCTCCTCAGACAGATAAAAGCGGATCATCTCCGGCACGTAAGGGTAGATGGATTTGTCGTCCGCCACACCGGTGCCGATAGCGTTTGCCAGCACCACACCGCCAGCGCGGTATACCGACAGCAGTCCCGGCACTCCCAGCATGGAATCAGCACGGAACGCCAGCGGGTCAAGGAAGGCGTCGTCAATACGGCGGTAGATCACATCCACCCGGCACGGCCCTTCAGTGGTGCGCATATACACCGCACCCTCTTTGACGAACAGGTCCGCGCTTTCGACCAGTTCCACCCCCATTTGCTGAGCGAGGAAGCTGTGCTCGAAATAGGCGCTGTTGAAGCGGCCTGGCGTCATGACCACCACGGTCGGGTCGTCAATGTGGGTGCTTTCGCGCAGGGTTTGTAACAGGTAGCTGGGGTAACGCTCTACCGGTGCGATGTGTTGGCTGGCGAACAAATCTGGATAAAGCCGCATCATCATTTTGCGGTTTTCCAGCATATAGGAGACCCCGGATGGCGTGCGCAGGTTGTCTTCCAGCACGTAATAGTGGCCGTCGCTATTGCGTACCATATCGATACCGGTGATGTGTGCATAAATATTGTTATGCAGATCAACACCCTGCATGCAAGGCTGGTACTGCTCGTTCGCCAGCACCTGTTCGCGGGGCACGATACCGGCGTTGAGGATGTGCTGCTGATGATAGATGTCGTAGAGGAAGGCGTTGAGCGCTTTGACGCGCTGGCGAATGCCGAGGTCCAGCATTTTCCATTCGTGGGCCGGGATAATGCGCGGCACACTGTCAAACGGGATCAGACGTTCGGTGCCGCCTTCTTCGCCGTAGACATTAAAGGTAATTCCCACCCGGTGAAACAGTAACTCAGCCTGCTCTTTCTTCTGGCGGATGGCATGTTGGTCAGTCTGTTGCAACCATTGCCAATAGGCGTCGTAGTGCTGACGTTGCTGGCCTTCTGCGTTGAGCATCTCATCGTAGTAAGGCGCGGCCGGAAGCGTCATTTTTATCATTGTCATCCCCTGCATTCCGCTTGATAGAAGATACAAGAGGAAATGCAGAAAGCATGCCAGCGTGGTAAATGAGGTACTTATCGCAGGTGGGTGAGAAAAACTGCACTTCGTTGGTGCAAATGATGGCAAGCGGTGCGCTATGGCGGGGTTATGCCGCGAATAACGTGATAACGGATGGTGCGATGGCGCAAGGGAAGCACCAGCGTGAAACACTCAGCACAGTAAAGCACTCAATACAGCGAAATACTCGATACAGTGAAATACCCGGCACGCGGTAGCGCGCAGCCGGGTGGTCTGGCTTAACCGCGAACGGCGATAGCTTCGATTTCGATTTTCACGTCTTTCGGCAGACGAGCCACTTCCACGCAGGAACGGGCCGGGAACGGCGCGTTGTGCTCGGTGAAGAAGGCTTCATAAGCCGCGTTCACGGTGGCGAAGTCGTTCAGATCTTTCACGAACACCGTGGTTTTAACGATATTGCTCACTTTCAGACCTGCCGCTTCCACGATGGCTTTCACGTTTTCCAGCGACTGACGAGCCTGCGCGGTAACGTCGTCTGCCACCAGACCGGTTTTCGGATCCACCGGGATCTGACCGGACGTGATGATCATGCTGCCCAGGTCAACACCCTGAACGTAAGGGCCGATAGCGGCCGGTGCCTGTTCCGTACTGATAATGCGTGACATGTTTTCTCCTGATTATGTCTGAAACGATGCGACTCCCGCATTATTCCAAAAAGCCTGCCGTCAGGCCAATGCTGCATACCACAGTCGGCGTTTTCCTGACGGCGTGTTGGCATCAATGACTGTTTAACACTGCCTGACGTTCGAATTCTTTCTCGCAGTATTTGCACTTCAGGTGCACGTCAGCGCCGACTTGCTTGATGCTGAAGGACGAATTGACCGGCTCGATACGGCTGATGCAGTTGCTGTTAGGGCAGGTCAGCACACCTTCAATGTGCGACGGCAATTGCGGGTGCAGTTTGCGTACCACTTCGTAATTGTCGATTTGATTGACGGTGGCTTGCGGCGCATACATCGCCAGTTGGTTAGCCTGCTCTTCTGTCAGAAAGATATTTTCAATCTTGATCAGGTCCTTGCGGCCCAGATGGTTGGAAGGCAAGTTCAGGCCGATGGTGATGCGCTGGTCGGTGGCGGTCAGTTTGAACAGTGTCAGTAATTTGAAGCCAACCTGTGCCGGAATATGGTCGATCACCGTACCGCGTTTGATGGCTTCTACCTGTAATTTGTTGTCGTGAGTCATGCTGTGTGCTCCTCTCTCACAGAACCAGTTCGCTGTTCAGAACCAACGCCAGCAGAGCCTGGCGCGCGTAAATGCCGTTACCTGCCTGCTGGAAGTAGTAGGCGTAAGGGGTGCTGTCCACATCGGTGGTGATTTCATCGATACGCGGCAGCGGGTGCAGGACTTTCAGGTTATCGCGGGCGTTGCCCAGGTCGGCGGCACGCAGGATAAACTGCGATTTGATATTGATGTATTCCGACGGGTCCAGACGCTCTTTCTGAACGCGGGTCATGTACAGAATATCCAACTGCGGTACCACTTCCTCAATGCTGGTGTGCAGGCTGTAGGGAATATTTTTCTCTTTCAGCATGTTGAGGATGTAGTCCGGCATCGCCAGCGCATCGGGGGAGATGAAGTAGAAGCGATTGCCGTCGAATTTGGCCAGCGCCTGGGTCAATGAATGGACGGTACGGCCGTACTTCAGGTCGCCGACCATCGCGATATTGATGTTGCTTAAGCGGCCCTGCGTTTCCTGAATGGTGAACAGGTCCAGCAATGTCTGTGAGGGATGCTGGTTGGCACCGTCGCCCGCGTTGAACACCGGCACACCGCCGGAGAACTCGGTCGCCAGCCGTGCTGCCCCTTCCTGCGGGTGGCGCATCACAATGGCGTCCACATAGTTGCTGATGACGGAAATGGTGTCGGCCAGCGTTTCGCCTTTTTTACCGAGCGAGGTGTTGCTGCTGTCGGCAAAACCCACCACCGAAGCGCCCAGGCGGTGGATGGCGGTTTCAAACGACAGACGGGTGCGGGTAGAAGCCTCAAAGAAACAGCTGGCGACCACCTTGTGCTTGAGCAGTTCCGGCTGGGGGTGGGCTTTCAGGCTGGCCGCCACCTTGAGCGTCAGTTCCAGATCGTCCCGGCTGAGATCGTTGATTGAGATAATGTGTCTTTTATATAGCGGATTGACCATGTGTCTATGCTCCCCTCGGTTAGGCCCGGTAAACAAACGGATGGCTGGCGGCGACAGGCAAAAAAAAGCCCCTCAACGAGGGGCGTTTTTTTATAAATCTGTCAGGCAACGGAAGGAAAAACGCCGTCATGCTGCCAACAGGCAGTTGCGGTAAGACACCCACAAAAACAGCAGCGTTAGACATGTTCCCTCCCGGCAAATTGTCCGGAATTATACGCGCCGAAGAGGTGAATTCAAGCAGAAAAACGCTGTCTTTTCGCGGTGAGCAATCGGTTGCGGTTAGGTGTTTCACCATTCGCTCAAACGCACGGTTCGGATCACTTTTTTACGCTTGCTGGCTGGCAGCGTAATGCCGACAGGAGTATAAGGAATCAAAACATTGTTTCAGTTTGTTTATTTATAGGAGCAGTCATGATTACCGGTAATGTCGACCATCTGGATCTATTCCCCTATCTGCCAGCCAAACTGCGCGAGGCGATTGAGTATGTGAAGCAGCATATCAACGCCGATACCCCGCTCGGCAAGCACGATATCGACGGCAATAAGGTGTTTGTACTGGTGTCGAATGACAGTACGGAACCGTTTGAGAAACGCCGCGCCGAGTACCACGCTAAATACCTGGATATCCAGATTGTGCTAAACGGCACGGAAGGGATGACCTTCAGCAACCTGCCAGCAGGCAAACCGGATGTGGACTGGCTGGCGGATAAAGATATCGCCTTCCTGCCGTCTGGTGAGCAGGAAAAGCAGGTGATACTGCAGACCGGCGATTTTGTGGTGTTCTTCCCCGGTGAAGTACATAAACCGCTGTGTGCCGTGGGCGAGCCAGCGCATGTGCGCAAGGCGGTCGTGAAAATCGACGCCACACTGGTGCGGTAACCCGACCGCCGCAAGCCGTCATGCCTGTAACGGGATACCGGTAATGGGGGAGTGCGCTATGCGCTCTCCCTGGCTCGTTGATTTCAATATCCTCAATTCCTCTGTCGTTGATTTTCTCGCCGTGCTGTCTCTTTCCTCCTTTGCCTGATCCTGCCCGGTATCGGCTCCTCTCTTCATCGTGATTCATGACTGAAACCGGTTGCAGTGGCGATAAAGTTGATGCACTCTGAAACCGGTTTCAGTTTCTGTGAGAGGAAAAGAGATGAGTCAATTACCCGCAGGGTTTTTATGGGGCGGTGCGGTAGCCGCGCATCAGTTGGAAGGTGGCTGGAATGCGGGCGGCAAAGGCCCCAGCGTGGTGGATGTGCTTACCGCCGGTGCACACGGCACACTGCGCCGTATTACCGACGGGGTGATCCCCGGCGAGTCCTACCCGAACCACGAAGCGATCGACTTTTATCATCGCTACAAGGATGACATTGCGCTGTTTGCGGAAATGGGCTTCAAGTGTTTTCGTACCAGCATTGCCTGGACGCGTATTTTTCCTCATGGTGATGAGGCCGAGCCGTGTGAGGCCGGGCTTCAGTTTTATGACGACCTAATCGACGAGTTACTCAAACACGGCATTGAGCCGGTACTCACTCTCAGCCACTTTGAGATGCCGTTGCATCTGGTGCAGCAGTACGACGGTTGGATGAGCCGTAAAACGCTGGATTGCTTTGTGCATTTCGCCGAGACGGTAATCACACGTTATCGGTACAAAGTGAAATACTGGATGACGTTCAACGAGATCAATAACCAGAAGAATGTATCGGCAGAGATTTTCGGCTGGATGTGTTCCGGGGTGAAGTTCCCACAGAAGGCGAAGCCGGAAGAAGCGATGTATCAGGCGGTGCATCACCAGTTCGTCGCCAGCGCGTTGATCGTCAAAAAAGCGCACGATATCAACCCGGATATCAAAGTGGGCTGCATGTGCGCATTTTTGCCTTACTACCCGTATTCCTGCCATCCGCAGGACGTGATGCTCGCAGCGCAAGCGATGCATGACCGCTTTTATTTTACCGACGTGCAGGTGCGCGGCCATTACCCGGCCTATGCCCGGCGCGAGTGGGCGCTCAAAGGTTACCACATCCACATGGAGCCGGAAGACGAGCAGATCCTTCGGGAAGGCAAGTCGGATTACATCGGGTTTAGCTACTACATGTCGAATGTGGTGAAACACGATGTGCAGAACCGCATCGACGCGAGTATGGACGGCAGCTCAGAATACTCGATTCCGAACCCGCACCTGAAAGCCAGCGACTGGGGATGGCAGATTGACCCGACCGGTCTGCGTTATGCGCTGACGACCTTGTATGAACGCTATGAAGTGCCGCTGTTTATTGTCGAAAACGGGCTGGGTGCGGTGGATAAGCCAGATGCGAATGGCGTGTGTCAGGATGATTACCGTATCGATTACCTGCGCTCGCATATTGAAGCCATGAAGGCGGCGGTATGGGAAGATGGCGTTGACCTGATGGGGTATACGCCGTGGGGATGCATCGATCTGGTGTCGTTCACCACCGGTGAGATGGCGAAGCGTTACGGTTTTATCTACGTTGACAAGCACGATGACGGCACCGGAACGCTGGCGCGTACGCCGAAAAAATCGTTCTACTGGTATAAGCGGGTGATCGCCTCAAACGGTGAGGAACTGTAACCCGTGTCAGGGTGAACGAGTGGGCCGATAACTCAGGTTATTCGGCCCATTATTGAGCCCATCGTGATTGGATGTGGCTCATTATTTCCGCCGTTTACATCTCGACGCTCTGACTTAACGTCGCCACCATCACCGCTTTGATGGTGTGCATGCGGTTTTCCGCCTGATCAAATACAATGCTATGGGCTGATTCAAACACGTCATTAGTGACTTCCATGCCGTTGTGCAAACCATACTGTTCGGCCATTTGCTTGCCAAGGGTGGTGTGATCGTCGTGAAATGCCGGCAGGCAGTGCAGGAATTTCACCTGTGGGTTGCCGGTGGCGGCAATCATCGCGGCATTGACCTGATACGGCCGCAGCAGGTCGATACGCTGTTGCCACACCTCTTTCGGCTCACCCATCGAAACCCACACGTCGGTGTAGATAAAGTCCACGCCGTTGACTCCGCTCACGACATCTTCCGTCAGCGTGATAGAACCGCCGGTTTTAGCTGCGGCAGCCTGGCATTCCGCCACCAGCCCTGCATCCGGCCAGCAGGCTTTCGGCGCGATCAATCTTAGCTCCAGCCCGGTGATGGCGGCGGCTTCCAGCATACTGTTGCCCATGTTATTGCGGGTATCGCCCACGTAGGCCAGCTTCATACCTGACAGCGGTTTGCCCGGCAGGTGTTCCTGCATGGTCAACAAATCCGCCAGCAACTGGGTTGGGTGAAATTCGTTGGTCAGCCCGTTCCACACCGGCACGCCAGAAAACTCCGCCAGCGTTTCCACCAACACCTGACCGTAGCCACGATACTGGATGCCGTCATACATGCGGCCCAGCACTCGGGCGGTGTCTTTCATGGACTCTTTGTGGCCTATCTGGCTACCGCTCGGGCCGAGGTAAGTGACCTGTGCGCCCTGATCGTATGCAGCAACTTCGAAAGAGCAACGAGTGCGGGTCGAATCTTTTTCGAAGATGAGTGCGATGTTTTTACCTTGCAGGTGGCGGGTCTCGGAGCCGTTTTTCTTATGAGTTTTGAGTGTAGCGGCGAGAGTCAGCAGGCTGTTGATTTCAGCGGGGGTGAAATCCATCAACCGTAAAAAATGGCGTTTATAGAACGGGTTCATCGTTGTCTTCTCCATGTGGCTCAACACTTCGGTTGAATTAAAATTCACTTTATATGTGTAAATATTCAAATTCAAGTGTCGTGTTCAAACTTTCTGGTGGAGAGAGAGGCTGGCCTGTGGGAAAATGGCTGTCATCTTTGCCGCTTTGATGAGGACTGAGACATGGCAAACCGCGAACTGCTGGAAGAACAACGTGAAGAGACCCGCCTGATCATCGAAGAACTGCTGGAGGACGGCAGCGACCCCGATGCGCTCTACACCATTGAACACCATTTCTCAGCCGAGAAGTTTGAAGAACTGGAGAAAGTGGCGGTAGACGCGTTCAAGCTGGGTTACGAAGTGACCGACGCTGAAGAAATGGAAATGGAAGACGGCGTGGTGCTGATGTGCTGCGACGCTATCAGTGAAGTGGCGCTGAACGCCGAACTTATCGACCAGCAGGTGGAACAACTGCTGTCGCTGGCCGAACGTCATGGGGTGAACTATGACGGCTGGGGCACCTACTTTGAAGACCCGAACGGCGAAGACGATGAAGACGAGTTCGGTGAAGACGAAGATTTTTATGACGAGGACGATGACGGCAAACGTCATTAATGCCTGGTCTATGACTATCTTGTGAACCTGTCGCCCGGTTTGTACCGGGCGATATGTTTTCTGCGTGGTGTGTCGTGATGCTACCTGCGTCTTTACCGCGTTTTTACGATTACCGCATTCTTGCTATCACCGCATTTTTAACGTCACAGTATTTTTAACATCCTGACTTCACAGTCCACATGGCCGGTGTTGCCCATGGCATGCGGAATGTGTCGAAAACCCAACTTTTCATACAGCGTGATAGCACTGGTCAGGTGCGCGGTGGTTTCCAGATAACAGCGGCGAAACCCTTGCTCACGGCCAAATGCCAGCGCCTGTTCAGCCAACTGCCGGGCGATACCTCTACCACGCGCCAGCGGCAGGAAATACATTTTCTGTAATTCACAGACATCTGCTTCGCCGCCTGACAACGGGGCCAGCCCGCCGCCGCCGACCACTTCACCGTTACATTCCACCACCCAATAGGCGCTGGCCGGACGACAATAGAGTTCGAACAGCTGGTCCAGGTTAGGGTCGGAGACGGTATACCCTTTGTCGGCAGTCAGGCCGAATTCAGCAGAAACCAGTCGAATAACACGGGCTATCGCCGCGTTGTCGGTGGCCGTAATTGGGCGGGTCAGCAGGGAGATTGGCGCTGAAGTTGTCATGTTGCTCACTCTTATCGGCAGAATCCGGTCAGGTCGAAAACGTCGGCAACAGGCTGACGTGCTCCGATGTGATATGCATCGGCGATTATACGCACCGACGTGCCACCTCAAAACCTGTTATTGATAACGGCCTGTTGTGAAAAGAGCAACCCGAGGGGGAAGCAACAGGTTGTCACCCGGAGGCTACGGTTTGATGCGGTTTCTCTTCGTTCAGATCTTGATCTTAATTCTCATATATGAGATTTTTTATCAAAATTGATATTCAGGATACGCGATGGAACCTTCTCTTTCTGAAACCGATCGCCTTTGCGAAACGGATCGTCGTCTGGCTGAACGGCTGGCGGCCCTGCGCCGTGAGCGCGACTGGTCGCTGGACGAATTGTCGCAGCGCAGCGGCATTAGCCGGGCGACCTTGTCGCGTCTGGAGCGTCTGGAGTCGAGCCCGACGGCGGTATTGCTGGGCCGCTTGTGTGCGGTATACGGCTGTACGATGTCGGGTCTGCTGGCTGAAGTCGAACTCCCGTTGCCCCAGAAACTGAGCGTCACCCAGCAGCCGGTGTGGGTTGACCCGGAAACCGGGTTTATCCGTCGTGTCGTTTCCCCATCTTCCGCTGGTTTTCGGGCCGAAATGATTCACGGCGAGTTACCGGCGGGTGCGCGTATCGACTATAACGCGCCGCCGCTGGCGGGGCTGGAACATCACCTGTATGTGCTGGACGGTCAACTGACAATAACGCTGGAAGGGGTTATCCACACACTGGGCCCACAAGACAGCCTGCGTTATCGCCTGTATGGCAGTTCGGGGTTTCATAATCCCGGCCCTGACCCGGTTCGTTACCTGATAGCGATTTGTACCCCCTGACCATTTTGCTAAGGAGTTGAATGATGACAGAGACATCCCGACAGGAGCCGCTGACGATTCGCATTGATGACCTGACCGGTGAGGCAACCCGAGCGCTGGTGGCCCTGCATCTGGCGGGAATGCACGATAATTCGCCGCCAGAAAGTGTGTTCGCACTGGATTTATCTGGCTTACAGTCACCGGATATTACGTTCTGGAGCGTCTGGCGAGGTGAACAGATAGCCGGTATCGGCGCGTTGAAAATGCTGGCGGATGGCGGTGGCGAACTGAAATCGATGCGCACCCATCCGCAGTGCTTACGTCAGGGTGTGGCAGCCTACCTGCTGGCGCACATTGTGAATGAAGCCCGTCGACGTGGCTTGCCACGCCTGAGTCTGGAAACGGGCTGTGGCCCGGCGTTTGAACCCGCGCTGGTGCTGTACCGTAAACACGGTTTTGTTAATGGCAGTGTGTTCGCTGAGTATACGGCCAGCGAATTCAATCAATTCCTGCATTTATCGCTGTGATGGCGGCGTTGTTTTGACGCCTGATTTCTGTACTTCTTTGTCCGCAGACGACAATATCGACAACCAGTAGGGAACGCCAGGCGCTCTTTATACTACCCATGATGCAACGCATGGCGTGTCTGAGCAGAACGGTGACACGGATTATTTTGTGATTATTCTTTAAGGCTAAATTATGTGCCGATATAACTAAAATCGTCGGCATATAATTATTTTTTTAATCATTAGTCAACAAGCGTTATTGGGATATTTTACGGGAAATATTAACATCGAAGCCCCTCGTCTATGATTACGGAAGCGTTGCTTTATGGTTAACCGCTTGTTGTCTCGGCTGGCTGCTCTGATGTTGTTGCTCGTTTTTTCCTCTTTTGCGACCGCACAAACATTACAGCCACAAGAAGGGAATTGGGTCGCACCTGAATTCCGATTCCATACCGGAGAAACCATCAATCATCTCCGTATCCATTATTACACCTTGGGTGACAGTAAGAAGCCGGCAGTTTTATTGCTGCACGGGACGAATCAGCCGGTGAGCGCCTTATTGGCGGCGGGTTTTGGCGGTGAGTTATTCGGCCCCGGCCAACCGCTGGATGCCAGCAAGTATTTCATCATTATTCCTGAAAGCATTGGTTCGGGAAAATCCGCCAAACCGTCTGACGGCCTGCGCACAAAATTCCCACAATACGACTACGACGATATGGTACTGGCGCAATATCGGCTGTTGACCGAAGGGCTTGGTATTACCCATCTACGTCTGGTGATGGGCTATTCCATGGGCGGGATGCAAACCTGGATGTGGGGTGAAAAATACCCGGATATGATGGATGCGCTGGTGCCAATGGCCTCACAGCCGAATGAATTATCTGGCCGTAACTGGATGCTGCGCCGGATGTTAATTGAAACCATCAAGCGCGATCCGGCCTGGAAAAACGGTGACTACACCACGCAGCCACCGTCATTGCAGACAGCCAACATCATGTTCAGCATCGCCACTACGGGCGGTACGTTAGGCTATCAGAGCAAAGCTCCGACGCGTGCACTGGCGGACAAGCTGGTCGATGAGCGTCTGGCTGCACCGGTTACTGCCGATGCTAACGACTTTATTTACATCTGGAATTCCTCAGCGGATTACAACGCCTCACCGGAATTGGGCCGCATCAAAGCGCCATTGCTGGTGATTAACTCTGCCGATGATGAGCGTAATCCGGTTGAAACAGGAATATTGGAAAGTGAGCTTAAGAAAGTGAAGCATGCCGAATTGTTTTTGATTCCGGCAAGTCAGGAAACCAGCGGTCATGCCACCATGATGTCGGCGAAGTTTTATAAAAATAAGTTGGGTGAATTTTTGGCTGCGGTACCCGCCCATAAGCAATAACAGAAATTAACCGTACCGGGCCGACGCCTAAACATAATCATGTCGGCCCTTCCTTTCATGATATTTCCTTTTCATTTTTGTTGCGGTTTATACCCTAAATAATTCGAGTTGTAGGACAAAACGCTTTGCGTTTTGAACAACGCAAAGCGTTGGCCCTCAGGGCAAGACTCATAATGAGTCTTGTAACGCGGCAAGTGAGTGAATCCCGATGAGCTTACACAGGTAAGTGATTCGGGTGAGGGAACGCAGCCAACACACCTGCAACTTGAAGTATGACGGGGTTACGTGTGAGTTGAAGCTCATGGTTTTTCATTGACCAAACAGCAGGGACAATTATGTTTCGTAAGATCAAGATCCGCACAACACTCAGTATTATGGTGTTTTCTTTGGCAGTACTGTCGTTAATTGTCGGCGTGCTGGGGCTGGTTGCCGTTCAGTCGGGGAATAAATCGTTCGCACATGTGGATACGGTGGTGCTGCCGGGGCTGGTGGCGTTGAATGAAAGCTCGGAATTGCTATTGCGCGCCCGCCTGGATTTACGGCTGTACGAATCCCTGATGGGGAAAGGGGATAAAGAGGCGGCCTCCGTGGCGCTTAAACGTGCCAGAGGAAAAATTGATGATGCCGGTAAAAAGTGGCAGGAGTACCTGACTTACCCGCAGTCTGAACCGGAAAAAGTCATTTCTTCCGACATGGCTAGCAAACGCGACACCCTGATGAATGAGTTCATCAACCCGGCGTTTACCGCGCTGGAAGCCGGAAACCTGGATGATTACCGGCAGCGTGCCGGGAAATCTACCACGCTGTACGCCGACTTTGACAACGCGTCGAAAAAGCTGGTGCAGTACAAACGTCAGAGCATTGACGAGGCTTACAGCGATTCTAACGAACGTGTTAGCCGCATGCAGGTCATTTTGTCGGTGGTGATTGTCTGTGCGTTGGTGCTGGCGGCGCTGGCCTGGTCGATTCTGACCAACCTGGTGGTGAAACCGCTCAATCAGGCGATTAGCGTGTTTGGTCGTATTGCGCAAGGTGACCTGCGCGCCAACATTGAGATTCGCGGCAATAACGAAATTGCTCAGTTGTTCGGTGCGGTACAGCATATGCGCGACGGGCTGGAAAACATGGTGCGGGCGGTACGTAACGGCACCGACGCCATCAGCGTCGGCGTTGAAGAGATTGCTTCCGGCAACATTGATCTCTCCAGCCGTACTGAGCAGCAGGCGGCATCGCTGGATGAAACGGCGTCCAGCATGGAGCAGATTCTGTCCACTGTCAGCAACAATGAAGACAACACGCGCAAAGCCAACGATTTGGCGCAGAAAGCGTCGGATTCCGCTTCTCGCGGTGGCAATGTGGTGACGGAAGTGGTTGATACCATGCGTTCTATCCAGCAGAGCTCGGCCCGTATTTCCGATATCGTTGGTGTGATTGATGGAATCGCCTTTCAGACCAACCTGCTGGCGCTGAACGCCGCGGTGGAAGCGGCACGGGCAGGGGAGCAGGGTAAAGGCTTTGCGGTGGTAGCATCTGAAGTGCGTACGCTGGCGCAACGTAGCGCCACAGCGGCGAAAGAGATCGGTTCTATGATCGATAACTCGCTAAGCCGCATTGAAAAAGGTGCCGGGCTGGTGGAAATGGCCGGTAAGACTATGGATGAGATCCTGTCGGATGTCCGCAAAGTGGTGGATATCATGGGTGAGATCATGCTGTCTTCCGGCGAACAGAGCCGGGGAATTTCGCAGATCAATATCGCGATCACTCAGATGGACGGCGTGACCCAGCAGAACGCCACCCTAGTGGCTGAGGTGGCGACGGCGGCAAGCTCGCTACAGGCACAGGTGACGCACCTGCAACAGTCGATAGCCAGTTTCCGGCTGGATAACGAGCCTCAACACCGACTGGGCGACAACCTCGGAACACAGCCGCGCGTTGCGCTGGTTGGTTCACGGTAAGCCGCACCGGATAGCGGTCAGCGTTGCATCAAATAACCGCACATCAAATAAAAAGCCCCGCGGTAATACGCAGGGCTTTTTTCTTTTCATCAAACCGTTATCAATCAGGCTAATATCGTGTTTGCCGGTGTTAGCCTGAGCCTTGATTACAGTGCGGCGATAGTCGCCTGCTGCTCCAGCAGTTTGGCTTTAGCGGCGGCGTAACCGTCGCGTTTTTCACGCTCTTTGGCAACCACGGCTTCTGGTGCGCGCGCGACAAAGCCTTCGTTGGACAGCTTGCTGTCGATGCGGCCGATTTCCACCTCGAGTTTCGCCACTTCTTTGGCCAGCCTGTCTAGTTCGGCTACTTTGTCGATAAGGCCTGCCATCGGGATCAGCAGCTCAGCGCCCTCTACCAGCTTGGTGACGGAGACCGGGCCTTTATCGCCAGCCGGTAACAGCGTGATGCTCTCCAGACGCGCCAGCGTCTGAATAAAGCCGAGGTTGTCCTGCACACGGCGGGTGGCATCGGCGGACGCTTCGCGCAGCAGCAGTGCCAGCGGCTTGCTGGGCGCGATGTTCATTTCGGCACGGATGTTACGCACCGCGATGATCGCCTGCTTGATCCACTCCAGATCGTTAAACGCCTGCTCGTCTTCCAGCGCGGCGTCAAAGGCCGGGAACGGCTGCAGCATAATCGTATCGGCGCTCACGCCTTTCAGTACTTTCACCCGTTGCCAGATGGTTTCGGTAATGAACGGGATGATCGGGTGAGCCAGACGCAACAGCGCTTCCAGTACCGTGACCAGCGTATGACGTGTGCCGCGCAGTTCAGCGTCGCTGCCGCCGTTCATCACTGGCTTGGTCAGCTCCAGATACCAGTCACAGAACTGGTTCCAGGTGAACTCGTAGAGCACGTTGGCTGCCAGGTCGAAACGGTAGCTGTCCAGCGCTTCGCGGTAGGCTTTCACCGTGCGGTTGAATTCCGCCAGAATCCAACGGTCTGCCAGTGACAGCACTTTGTCGCCACCGTTAAAACCGCAATCCTGCTCTTCGGTATTCATCAGCACGAAACGGCTGGCGTTCCACAGCTTATTACAGAAGTTGCGGTACCCTTCCAGACGTTTCATGTCCCAGTTGATGTCGCGGCCGGTGGAAGCCAGTGCCGCCAGCGTAAAGCGCAGGGCATCGGTGCCGTGCGGTTCGATGCCGTTCGGGAACTGTTTTTCGGTACGCTTGCGGATTTTTTCCGCCAGCTGCGGCTGCATCATGTTGCCGGTGCGTTTTTCCAACAGCGCTTCCAGCGAAATACCGTCCACCATATCCAGCGGGTCGATCACGTTGCCCTTGGATTTGGACATTTTCTGGCCTTCCTCATCGCGGATAAGGCCGGTCATGTAGACGGTATGGAACGGTACCTGTGGCTTGCCGTCTTCATCTTTGATGAAGTGCATGGTCATCATGATCATGCGGGCGATCCAGAAGAAAATGATGTCAAAGCCGCTGACCATCACGCTGCTGGGGTGGAAGGCTTTCAGTTCCGGGGTTTGCTCCGGCCAGCCGAGCGTGGAGAAGGTCCACAGGGCGGAGGAGAACCAGGTATCCAGCACGTCGTCGTCCTGGCGCAACGCCACATCTGCCGCCAGATTATTCTCGCGGCGCACTTCTTCTTCATCACGGCCGACGTAGACCTTGCCGTTATCGTCGTACCACGCCGGGATGCGATGACCCCACCACAGCTGACGGGAGATACACCAGTCCTGAATGTCGCGCATCCAACTGAAGTACATGTTTTCGTATTGCTTCGGCACGAACTGGATACGGCCGTCTTCCACCGCTTCCACCGCCGGTTTGGCCAGCACCGCGGCACGGACGTACCACTGGTCGGTCAGCATCGGCTCGATCACCACGCCGCCACGGTCGCCATAAGGAACGGTCAGGTCGTGCGCTTTAATTTCTTCCAGCAGGCCCAGTTCGTCAAACGCCGCGACCACCGCTTTACGGGCAGCAAAACGCTCCAGCCCGCGGAACGCGTCGGGAATGTCATTGCTGTAGACGGTGCTGGATTCGCCGTTGGTGTTGAAGACTTCCGCTTCCTGGCGGATATCGCCGTCGAACGTCAGGATATTGATCATCGGCAACTGATGGCGTTTACCGACTTCATAGTCGTTGAAGTCGTGCGCCGGGGTGATCTTCACGCAGCCGGTGCCTTTTTCCATATCGGCGTGTTCGTCACCGACGATCGGGATACGGCGACCAACCAGCGGCAGGATCAAAAACTTGCCGATCAGATCTTTATAGCGCGGATCTTCCGGGTTGACCGCCACACCGGTATCACCCAGCACGGTTTCCGGACGGGTGGTAGCGACCACCAGATAGTCTTTACCGTCGGCGGTTTTCGCGCCGTCTGCCAGCGGGTAGCGCAGGTGCCACATCGAGCCTTTGACGTCGCGGTTTTCCACTTCCAAATCGGAGATGGCGGTGCGCAGTTTCGGGTCCCAGTTCACCAGACGTTTGCCACGGTAGATCAGGTCTTCCTGATACAAGCGCACAAACACTTCTTTCACCGCGTTGGACAAGCCATCGTCCATGGTGAAACGCTCGCGCTCCCAGTCTACTGAGTTGCCCAGGCGACGCATCTGACGAGTAATGGTGCCGCCGGATTCCGCCTTCCACTGCCAGATTTTATCGATGAAGGCATCGCGGCCGTAATCATGGCGGGTTTTGCCTTCTTCAGCGGCGATTTTACGTTCCACGACCATCTGGGTGGCGATACCGGCATGGTCGGTACCTGCCTGCCACAGGGTGTTTTTACCCTGCATGCGCTGGTAGCGGATCATCGTATCCATAATGGTTTGCTGGAAAGCATGGCCCATGTGCAGGCTGCCGGTCACGTTGGGCGGCGGGATCATGATGCTGAAACTTTCTTTGCTGGTGTCGCCGTTGGGTTTGAAGTAACCCTGTTGTTCCCAGTGCTCGTACAGCGGCTGCTCGATATCGTGCGGGTTGTATGTCTTTTCCATTATGCTCAAAAAGTCAGTGAGTTGGCGGCGTCGCCGTGGTCAATTGGAAGCCGACGCTGCGATAGGCTTTGTAGCGGTCGCGCGCCAACTGTTTCAGAGATTCGTCGTAAGGGACGAAGTCTATCACTTCATGGAAAGCGGTGGCAAAATCTGCGAACTGCGGCATTAGGCTAATCAACAGGTCGCGTGGTGCGTTGCCGCGTTTTTGCGGCCAGGCCAGCTCTACCGGTGAGCCTTGCCGCGGCCCTTCACCCGCCAGATTGTGCGGCACGAACGCGTGGGGTTCACGCTGCCACAACGCTTCGTCCAGCCTGAGTGCCTGTTGCTCGTCTTCACAGGCGATCAGTACGCGCTGACCCGCGCGCCAGCGCGCGGCGGCCAGCTCACAGGCCAGCACTTCACAGGCGTTCAGCTCACCGCTGGAGCGGTCGCTCTCAATGAGATAGAAGGTCGCGTTTTTCATGGTGCTCCGCATACCGATGAGGGTTACAGACAGAATAACAAATCCCCGCAAGCGCGGGGATCAGGCCGGAAGGGGATGAATACGCCACCGGCGGGCGGCGGCGATTGCCGATGATTACTCGGCGTCATTCAACCCGGCGCGGTTTAACAGGAACTGCGACAGCAACGCCACCGGGCGGCCGGTCGCGCCTTTCGCCTTGCCGGAACGCCAGGCGGTACCAGCGATATCCAGATGCGCCCAACTGTACTTGCGGGTAAAGCGCGACAGGAAGCACGCCGCGGTAATGGCCCCGCCCGGACGACCACCGATGTTCGCCATATCAGCGAAGTTGGAGTCCAGCTGTTCCTGATATTCATCGCCCAGCGGCAGACGCCAGGCGCGGTCACCCGCTTGTTCCGAGGCACCCAGCAGTTCGTGAGCCAGCGGATTGTGGTTCGACATCAACCCGGTCAGGTGATGCCCCAGCGCGATAACGCAGGCACCGGTCAGGGTGGCGACGTCAATCACCACATCCGGCTCGAAGCGCTCGACGTAGGTGAGGGTATCGCACAGCACCAGACGGCCTTCGGCATCGGTATTCAGCACTTCCACGGTTTGGCCGGACATGGTGGTCAGAATGTCGCCGGGCCGATAGGAGCGGCCATCCACCATGTTTTCGCAACCGGCCAGCACGCCGATGATGTTGAGCGGCAATGCCAGTTCCGCCGCTACACGCATGACGCCATACACCGATGCGGCGCCGCACATGTCGTACTTCATTTCGTCCATGCTGTCGGCGGGTTTGATGGAGATACCACCTGCATCAAACGTCAGGCCCTTGCCGACCAACACGATAGGTTTGCTGTTGCTGTCCGGCGCGCCTTTGTATTCGATAACCGACATCAGCGATTCGTTTTGTGAACCTTGACCGACAGCCAGATAGGCGTTCATCCCCAACTCTTTCATCTGCTGTTCGCCGATGACGCGGGTAGTAACCTGGCTATAACCGTCGGCCAACTGGCGCGCCTGCGAGGCCAGGTAGGCGGCGTTGCAGATATTCGGCGGCATGTTGCCCAGATCTTTGGCTGCCTTGATGCCGGACGCAATCGCCAGACCATGCTGAATGGCACGCTCGCCGGAGGTCAGTTCACGGCGGGTCGGCACATTGAACACCATCTTGCGTAAGGGGCGACGCAGCTCGACCTTGTTGGTCTTTAATTGATCAAAGGTATACAGCGTTTCTTTGGCTGTTTCGACCGCCTGACGCACTTTCCAATAGGTATTGCGGCCTTTTACATGCAGTTCGGTCAAAAAGCAGACCGCTTCCATCGAGCCGGTTTCATTGAGGGCGTTGATGGTTTTCTGGATAACCTGCTTGTACTGGCGCTCATCGAGCTCGCGCTCTTTACCGCAGCCAATCAGCAAAATACGCTCGGAAAGGATATTGGGGACATGGTGCAACAGCAGAGATTGCCCCACCTTACCTTCCAGTTCGCCACGGCGAAGTAACGCGCTGATGTAACCATCGCTGATTTTATCGAGTTGTTCTGCGATAGGGGACAGCCGACGCGGTTCAAACACGCCGACGACAATGCAGGCACTGCGTTGTTTTTCCGGGCTACCGCTTTTTACGCTGAACTCCATGAACTCTCCTGAATCTTTAAAGACAACGGTGGGATCTACGGCTAGAATGTGACATTCCGTAATATTTTCCCGCCGTTGCGTTAACATAACCTGTGTTAATCTAAACGACGTAGCGAATCTGTGCGAGGATACTCAGCAGGTTCTGATAAACATCCCACAAACAGGGATGTTTTAATAACGCTTTAGCTACGAAGGTTGCCACAAATGAGTGTAAATGGCGAGTTAGCGAAAAAACTATCGACTTTCCTGCAAAAATACAAGTTTTCACAGGCGTAATTAAGCGTGATCATCATTCGATATCTGGTACGGGAAACCTTCAAGAGCCAGGTGGCCATTCTGTTCATCCTGTTACTGATTTTTTTCTGTCAGAAACTGGTGCGGATACTGGGCGCTGCCGTGGACGGCGACATCCCGACCAATCTGGTTTTATCCCTGCTGGGGCTCGGTGTGCCGCAGATGGCGCAACTGATTTTGCCTCTGAGTCTTTTCCTCGGGCTGCTGATGACCTTCGGTCGGCTTTACGCTGAAAGTGAAATCACCGTGATGCATGCCTGCGGGCTCAGTAAAAACGTGTTGCTGAAAGCAGCACTGGTGCTGGCATTGCTGACGGCGTCGCTGGCTACCGCCAACGTGCTGTGGTTAAGCCCCTGGTCGTCACGCCATCAGGACGAGGTGCTGGCAGAAGCGCGTGCCAACCCCGGCATGGCGTCGCTGGCGGAAGGCCAGTTCCAGCAGACGCAAGACGGCAACTCGGTGCTGTTTGTCGGCAAGGTCAACGGCGGCGATTTCGAACGGGTTTTTCTGGCGCAACTGCACCCGCGTGAGAACACTCGCCCGTCGGTGGTTGTGGCGGATAAAGGTACGGTAGCGGCACGTGGCGACGGTTCCCAGGTGGTAACGCTCAGCAAAGGCACCCGTTATGAAGGCACGGCGATGCTGCGTGATTTCCGTATCACCGATTTTATCAACTATCAGGCGATTGTCGGCTATCAACAAGTGGCGGTTGACCCCACTAACGTTGAGCAGATGAGCTTCAAAACGCTGTGGCGTTCATCCGACATTACCGCCCGCGCTGAGTTCCACTGGCGACTGACGTTGATTTTCTCCGTGCTGATGATGGCGGTGATGGTGGTGCCACTGAGTGTGGTGAACCCCCGTCAGGGGCGTGTGCTGAGTATGCTGCCAGCCATGCTGCTGTATCTGGTGTTTTTCCTGTTGCAGAGTTCGCTGCGTTCTAACGCGGGCAAGGGCAAGCTCGACCCGATGGTATGGATGTGGCTGACCAATCTGGTCTATCTGTCGCTGGCCGTCCTGCTGAACCTGTGGGATAGCGTACCGCTGCGTAAAATCCGCGCCAGCCTGAAATCGGGCCATCGCCAGAACGTAGAAGGAGCGGCCTGATATGTTTCGCGTACTGGACCGCTATATCGGTAAAACCATTTTCAACACCATCATGATGACGCTGTTCATGCTGGTGTCCCTCTCCGGCATCATCAAATTTGTCGATCAGCTGCGCAAAGTGGGGCAAGGCGGCTACTCGGTAATGGGCGCCGGGCTCTATACGTTGCTGAGCGTGCCGAAAGACATCGAGATCTTCTTCCCGATGGCGGCGCTGCTGGGCGCGCTGTTGGGGCTGGGCGCACTGGCTACCCGCAGTGAACTGGTGGTGATGCAGGCTTCCGGCTTTACCCGGTTGCAAATTGCGGGCTCCGTCATGAAAACCGCCATTCCGCTGGTGCTGCTGACGATGGCTATCGGTGAATGGGTTGCTCCGGCAGGTGAGCAGATGGCGCGTAACTACCGTTCACAGATGATGTACGGCGGTTCGATGCTGTCGACCCAAAGCGGCTTGTGGGCTAAAGACGGCAACGACTTTGTCTATATCCAGCGCGTTGCGGGAGACAATGAGCTACAGGGCGTCAACCTCTATCATTTTGATAAGCACAGCAAACTGTTGTCAGTGCGCTATGCTGCCTCGGCTGTATATGAAAACGGCAGTTGGAAACTGTCTCAGGTTGAAGAATCCGACCTGAACGACAGTAAACAGATTGGCGGCAGCCAGACGGTGAGCGGCGAATGGAAAACCAACCTGACGCCGGACAAGCTCGGCGTGGTGGCGCTCGATCCTGACGCGCTCTCTATCCGTGGCTTGTACGACTACATTAAGTACCTGCGCCAGAGCGGGCAGGAAGCGAACCGTTACCAGCTCAACATGTGGAGCAAACTGTTTGCGCCACTGTCTGTGGCGGTAATGATGCTGATGGCATTGTCGTTCATCTTCGGCCCGCTGCGAAGCGTACCGGCGGGTATGCGAATCGTCATCGGTATCAGCTTCGGCTTTCTGTTTTACGTGCTGGACCAGATCTTCGGCCCACTCAGTCTGGTGTATCACATTCCGCCGGTGCTGGGGGCGTTGTTGCCGAGCGCGTTGTTCCTGTTCATTAGCGTTATGCTGCTGCTAAAACGGCGCTGATCTCTCTTTTCACGAAACGGGCGGGCTTATCAGCGCGCCCGTTTTTTTATCTGTATCACATGTCCGACGCTGTAAAACTGCTGCCACGGCAACACATTACTGTGCTAAAAACACCCTAACGGCGATTTTTTCAGCGCTTGCAACGCCAGACGACGGATTAGGGTTGCACCGAGCCCGCACAACGGTATAATCCACCACGTTTTCCGCAAAGTACTACTTCGTGCCGAAGTGGCGAAATCGGTAGACGCAGTTGATTCAAAATCAACCGTAGAAATACGTGCCGGTTCGAGTCCGGCCTTCGGCACCAAAATTCAAAAATCAAGCCACCTTTAGGTGGCTTTTTTTGTGTCCGCTATCGTCCACTAACTTCAATATATCATTGTTAAATAAAGATTTAATTTGATTTTATTGTCTGGGTGGATTGTGCGTTTTTTCCACAGTGGTCTTTCTGCATCCGTTGACATCCAGATTATTTGGGGGTCAAGATAAGGGTCAATTCGCTTCGATTATGAGTTGACCCCCAATTATGGCCCTGACTGACGTTGTTGCCCGTACCGCTAAGCCTCGCGAGAAAGCCTACAAGCTTGCGGATGCACATGGCCTGTACCTTCTGGTGAGCCCTAACGGTTCTAAGCGCTGGTATCTCAAGTACCGTTTTGACGGTAAGGAAAGCCGGATTGCTTTCGGTGCCTACCCGCTGATCTCGCTGGCGAAGGCCAGAGAGAAACGCGACGAGGTGCGATTACTGCTGTCAGAAGGCATCCACCCAACGGAAAAGCGGGAAGAAGAGAAAGAACAGGCACAGGATGCGCTGAACACCTTTGAAAAGGTGGCAAAGGACTGGCACCGAAACATCAGCCAAAACCGATGGTCACAAACGCACGCCGGACGGGTATGGCGTGACATGGAACGTAATATTCTGCCTGCCATCGGCCAGCGCCACATCGCTGACCTGAAAACCAAAGATCTGCTTGAACCGCTTAAAGCCGTGGAGCAAAACGGCCATCTTGATTTGGCGTCGCGGTTACGCCAGCGCATTACCGATATCATGCGTTACGCGGTACAAAATGACCTGATAGAGCGCAACCCGGCGCAAGATCTCTCCGGGGCGATAGCCGCGCCAAAGGCTACGCATCGGCCAGCCCTGAAGCTCGATAAACTGCCTGACTTTCTGGCACGGATTGAACGCTACAAAGGGCGAGCGTTAACCCGATTGGCTTTAAAACTCACCCTGTGCGTTTTTATCCGTTCCAGTGAGCTACGCTTTGCCCGTTGGCCGGAAATCGACTTTAAACGCGCGATGTGGACGATACCGCCCGAACGTGAAGCCATCCCCGGAGTGAAACACTCACAGCGTGGTGCAAAGATGCGCTCTGAACATCTGGTGCCGTTATCCCGACAGGCTTTAGCGCTGCTGGAAGAGATTAAGGCTATCAGCGGCGCTCACGAACTGGTCTTCCCCGGCGACCACCGGCCAACCAAACCGATGAGTGAAAACACCATCAACAGTGCATTGCGAACAATGGGCTATGACACCACCACCGAAGTATGCGGACACGGCTTCCGTACTATGGCCTGTAGCGCGTTAGTTGAGTCTGGTCAGTGGTCGCGGGATGCCGTAGAGCGGCAAATGAGCCATCAGGAGCGCAATGGCGTCCGTGCTGCTTATATCCACAAAGCGGAACATCTTGAAGAGCGCAAGCTGATGCTGCAATGGTGGGCGGATTATCTGGATGCCAACCGGGAAGAGCATGTTGTGCCGTATGAGTTTAGAAATATCTGATTCGTTAGAGAGTTGGCGATGTTGATGCCGGGCGTATCCTGCATCGAAGGTGTATGTATTAAGTTCCGCACCAGCCCCTTTTTGTGGGGGGCTGGTGCTCATTTTTCTTATGTGGATGATTTTTCTTGAGGATCATCATACCCAAGTATTATTTCCACTAGATCGTTTTCCACCATTATAAGTTTACCTTTTTACAGCATATAAGCTGTTTTGTTATTTTACAGCCTATTTGATGTATTTTGTTTTTACAGCTTATAGGGTGTATTATGTAAAAACAGCCTATAGTATGTATAAATATCTAAAATAAGGGTAAGTGCCTTATGAATACAGTCTATCCGTTGAAAACCTTGAATCAGTTGCGCCCATTGCTGATTGGCTTTCGCAAAGCTAAAGGACTGACGCAAAAAGACGTGTCTGAAAGGTTAGGTGTAACACAACAAACCTATGCCCGTTTGGAAGCAAACCCCGGAAGTGCCAGTATTGAGCGCTTGTTTAAAGTGCTCACCGTTCTGGGGGTTGAGGTGGTGCTGTCTTCTGGACCAAGAGTACATTTCTCGATGTCGTCCTCAACAATGGAAGAGCCAGAAAAGCCAATAGACTCACCCGCCAGACGGGAAAAATGGTGACACTATGCCTCGAACACAACAGCGTTTAGCAATATGGATGAATGGAATTCAAGTGGGATTCTGGGAAAAGAGCCGAGGCGAAGATAGGTTGCAATATCTTCCCGAATGGATCGCTGATGAACAAGGAAGACCTTTATCGCTTTCTTTGCTTTTCACCCCCGGTAATCAGATTTGGCGGGGCAATGTGGTACGCGACTATTTTGATAATTTATTGCCTGACAGCGAAGGTATACGCAGGCGTTTAGCGACGCGTTACCACGCTGATAGCCTTGAGCCTTTTGATCTGTTGGCTGAGCTGGGGAGAGACTGTGTTGGTGCGATACAGTTGCTGAATGGTAATGAGGAGCCTACAGATCTCTTTTCCGTAAAGTATCGCCCGCTTTGTGACGCAGAGATTGCCGCTATATTGCGTAATACAACAGCGGCATTGTTGCCAGGTCGGCAGGATGATACTGACGATTTACGTTTATCGATTGCCGGTGCGCAGGAAAAAACGGCTTTACTCTGGCATGAAAGGCAATGGTGTTTGC
The DNA here is from genome assembly GCF_000406165.1 of Dickeya zeae NCPPB 2538. Taxonomy (NCBI): domain Bacteria; kingdom Pseudomonadati; phylum Pseudomonadota; class Gammaproteobacteria; order Enterobacterales; family Pectobacteriaceae; genus Dickeya; species Dickeya zeae. The sequence continues at coordinate 454,627 of NZ_CM001977.1, forward strand.
CAGAAGGGAGTACCCCTACGACGCATATTTTCAAGTTACCACTCGGGCTAGTGGGTAATATGCAAGCGGATATGAGTACGTCGGTTGAAAATGAATGGCTGTGTTCTTTGATCCTTAAGGAATATGGAATTCCTGTTGCAAAAACACAGATTGCGCAGTTTGAAGATCAGAAAGTATTGGTTGTTGAGCGTTTTGACAGAAGATGGTCAAGCGATCAGCAATGGATCATTCGCTTGCCACAAGAGGATATGTGTCAGGCTCTGGGTGTTTCCCCGCTACGAAAATACCAGTCTGATGGTGGGCCGGGGATTTCCGATATTATGACCATACTGAGTCATTCAGAGCAGGCAGAGCAGGACAAAGCGCAGTTTTTCAGGGCGCAAATTATTTTCTGGCTGATAGCGGCTACTGATGGGCATGCCAAAAATTTCAGTATCGCTATTGAGCCACAAGGTCGCTATCACCTTACGCCTCTTTATGATGTTTTATCGGCATGGCCGGTCATTGGTCCGCGTAATAACCAGATTTCCTGGCAGAAGTGCAAGCTGGCAATGGCTGTTCGGGGTAGTAGTAATTATTACCATCTGTACAGAATTCAACGGCGGCATTGGGTCAATCATGGTGAATTAACTGGTCTGGGTAGACGACAGGTTGAAGCCATGATGGATGATATTATCTTCAGGACACCTGAGGTTATTGAACGTGTATCTTCGTTGCTGCCTGAGTCATTCTCACCAGAGCTTGCGGAATGTGTTTTTGACGGTATGCGACAACAGTGTGGTCGGTTACAAGAATTGCACCGTAAATAGGATATTGAAGAACGTCTTGAAGCAATTCACCTTTCAGGCAGGGGTAGCCATAGAACGTTGAGTGACTAGGGAAAGCGATCATAAACATCCCCCACCTTTCCCCCACTTACTCAGGGATCACGGTTTCCCCCACCTGATTTTCATGGCTAGATTAAAAGTAATTATTTATTAGTGAGTTAAATCATTCCCCCACTTTGCGCCTATATATGCTTGGGAAGTGGGGGAAAATGCCGGATAGAGGGACTCATTATCCGTTCGCCCCCACTTTCCCCCGTTTAATCCCCCACCTTATTCCGTTGCGATAGCGGCGTGATACTTTCCCCATCAAAGGCGATCAGGCCATCCTTTTCCAGCTTGTCCAGCCAGCGGCTAAACTTCTTGTTTACATCAAAGCCCATTGCCCGCATATCATCCCGTACTAATGAGCGGGTGCATCCTTCACCGTTAGCTGTGCGTGAGCGAATAGCCTGCCACAGCGCAAAATGATTTTCCGTCAGCCGTGGGATACCGGCTAAGTCGGGATCGCTGGCAGCCTCATCCTCTCTGACTTCACGGCCTTCATCGTTCAGCACCAGCGAGGTGATCTGGTCGCCATCATCGTCCACGTACAGATTTACCGCCGTCAGGTCGTAGGCACGGCGTGGCGGCTCTTCGGCGTCCTTCATCTTGGTGCAGGTCAGGATCAGCGCCTGCCCATCGGCCTCGCGGCGCACATTAAACTCCACGTCCAGCGCAGCCCGGAAGGCGCTGGAGCCGCGAGCGCCTTTGTCCGGATCTTTACCGGAGTGATGAATAATCAGTACCGTGGCCTGCGTGGCCGCCTTGATGTAGTCGCAACCCTGAATAAACGCCCCCATGTCTTTAGCGGCATTTTCATCCGAACCGCCAAAGCAGCGGGCCAGTGTATCCAGAATGATCAGCCGTACCGCCATCCCGGAGGCAGCCTGTACGTCATGGGCGGCCTTGATCACCTGCTCCACGCTGTCGGGACTGGCCGGGAATACCGGGCAGTCAACGCGGTAGAGCGCATCAATCGGGCTACGGTCATTCAGCGTTTCCTCCCACGCCCGAATGCGGCGCGGCACGCCGATCCCGCCTTCGCCCACCACATAAATCACCGCACCCTGCGTGACTGGTCGGTTGGCCCACGGCTTTCCGGTGGCGATATGGCACGCCCAGGAAACAGCCAGAAAGGATTTATACGACCCGCTGGCACCGTAAGCACTGGCAACCGCGCCGCTCGGCAGGTAGCCCTTGATCAGATAATCCTGCCGGGTATCAAACCCTTCCGAGCCTTTACGCAGTGGCAAGGCAGAGGAAAATGCCGTGACAGGAAATGGCCCGGCGTCAGGCAATGGGGCCGGGCTGATAACGGCAGGCTGGGTAAGCTGACGCCGGAATGCGGCTTTGGTGGCTTCCATGCCGTGCCGCTGGCGAAAATCATCCCAGTCACAGGCGGTATCGGTCGGCGGCAGGGATACCCAGCCGTCAACGGCCAGCGCCGCTTTCTCCGCCATCAGTTTGCCGGTGTTGGCCGCACAATCCGGGTGAATATCGTTGTCCCCGGCCAGAATCAGGCAGCAATGGGGATAACGCGCCCTGAATGCCTGCGCCACGTTCAGCAGGTTATTGGCCGATACTGCCGCCACCACATGGCATGACGAGCACTGTTGCAGGGTGAGTGCCGTGGCATACCCTTCGGTAATAATCAGCTTAGACGGCTCCGGGCCGTGGTTGACCGGAATAAACGCCCCTTTCAACTGTGTGCCAGGATACAATCGCTTTTCACCGCCGGGCGTGATCAGTTGCGCCCCTGCCAGTTCACCGGAGGCGCGGAACATCGGCAGCAGTAGCGATCCTTCGCCAAACCGGACACGCCCGATGGTCATCGCCTGTGTGGCAGTCAGCAGCATAGCCGGTGTCATCAGCCCTCTGGCTTTCAGATATGGGCTTTCCCCGGTGCTTGTGGCTGCCATCAGCGCCTTGATGCGCTCTGCCAGCGGGCGGGGATCAACCGCCTTTTCTCTGGCGGGCGGTGTTTCACTGGCTGATGACGCCAGTGCCGTCACCACTCTGGCCGCTTCCGCGATGTCACACCGCCTGACGCGGGCGACCAGATCCAGACCATCACCGTGGCCGCAATGATTGCAGAACCATGTGCCACGTCCACGCTTGTCATCAAAGCGGAAGCGATCTTTTCCACCGCAGACAGGGCAAGGGCCGTGCTGGCCCCCGGCAGGAAAGTAGATATCTAATGCCGCCAGAATCGATGGCCAGCGGTGGCGGGATTGCGCAACACTTTCCGAGACAAACTTACTCATTGTCCGGCACCTCCGCATCCAGCGTGTCATTCAGCAGGTTAAGCCGCTCCCATAAGATGAACATCAGCAGCTCTTTGGCAACGGGGTTTTCCAGCTCAATGATGGCGTAGGCCAGCACCCGGCAGTGATCGGCGATCTCTTCCAGTAACAGCGGTGTGGGGTTATACATAGCGCACCTCCACAAGAGAGGTGAAAGATTGCAGGCAGGAATAGCTAAGGGTCGTAGCCATAAGGCAGCCTCCAGACTGTAGCAATTGTGATAGCTACCACCAGAGACGCCAATCTCGTGGGTGGTAGCCCGTGCGAGGTTGGCGTTACCGGACAGTCTGGCTACCGGCCTTCCTTGCGGAAGCCCCGCACGAGCCACCATTGAAGGTACAGCTCGACGCTTGCCTGCAAAAAAATACGCACAATGTGCGTATTCAGGCACCAGACTATTGTTCGGAACGCCAATTCCGGCTACGGATTTTGCCGTAGCCCGCGCAGTATAGCCCAATTTGCCCGCCAGAAGAAAAGCTGAATGACTCATTTGCGCCCCTCCGCCCGCTGACGGATACGCTCGGCAATCCAGTCGTTAATTTCACTCTCCACCCAGGCGACAGAACGTGCGCCCAGCTTCACCGGCTGGGGAAACTCGCCACGATCGATCAGGTAATAGATCCAGGATTTTTTGAGGCTGGTTTTTTTCATCACATCGGGCAAACGCAACAAAGTGAGATTGGACATCATTACGCCTCCTCCTGACGGGTGTAGACACGTTCAACATAACGGCCACGGCCATCGCCATGACCCAAATCCATCGACACCAGCGCCCGTGCCTCCTGACGGCTAAACCCGTCGGCAAGGTAGAAACGCATGGCATCCTGCGCCCATGCATAGCGCAGGCTGTGGGGGGAGTGCGGGCCGGTCAGGCCAAGGCGGGTAGTCCGGGCACGCCAGAAATTCATGGCGGTTTTCAAATCCGGTTTATCGATGAGTTTGCCGTTGCGGTTGTCGGCGATGACAAGTGCCTCACGCACAGCGGCAAGCACCGCTGCGCTGTCCAGTACGCGGGTTTCACGCGGTCGCCCGCCTTTGGTGCCAAACACGACAGTGAGCCGGTCAGCCTGCCGGGTCAGTTGCTGCTCCCAGCGCTTGAGCGAGGCGCAACACTGCACCGCTTCCTGCGAACGCAACCCCAGCAACCGGGCAAGCTGGAGCGCACAGGCCAGACCGGCATCTTCCCGGCGGGCGGACTCCAGCACGGACTGATAGAGCGCATCCGGGATGGCATATTTAGTGCCTGCCCGGCTGGCACCACCCAGCCCCAGCGCCTGATTGCTCAGGCGGGGGTCATCCACCAGTTTTCCCCGGCCTGCCAGACGCAGTACGCTGCGCAAGGCGGACATCTCGTTATGCAACGTGCGCAAAGCCATGCCCTGAGAGCGGCGGGCCGCCACATAGCTTTCGATATGCCGGGCTTTAACGTGCTGTACGCTGCGCACCTGAATGTTGAGTGTCAGCAGATGACGGCACAAACGCTCAACAATACGGAGGCGATCATGAACCGTTTTATGGCTGCCACCCGCCTGTTTCGCCCATGTTTTCATTTCACGACTGAGTTTTGTCATGCTCTTATCTCGACTTCAGCCCTTCGGCGCATGGCTGCTATGCAGAGTCGGTGCTCTGCCTGAACGATACCTGTGCGCCGGAGGGCTTGGGTTTTGTTGAGGTATCGGGGGTTCGGTGATGCACACAGTGCAACCGCTGTTCACACAGTCATACCCCCAGGCAAATCGCCTGCCTCGGTATCGATCCAGAATGCTTTTAAACACAATGAGGCGCGAAAACGGTGGTGTCAGAATGTTGACACGCAGCGCAAACGGCCATGAGTAAAGTCGAGAAAGACGTCAGTGCGCGGCGTCACTTTCACCTGCTTGCGCGGTAAAAGTGACGCCGGGTGAAAGCGTTGACATGAGCGAATCCCTGCCGTTGTCTGATGACAAAGCAAAACTACATGACAACACTAAACACACGCCTGTCGTTGCTATGAAGAAGGTGGGGTTACGCGATAAAACGCTAACCCTGAGTCAATAAGCGCGCTGAGAACGCTTATTGCTTTAAAAAAAACAAAAAGTTAAAACATAGGCTAACAGGACAGCCATAAATGTCTGTCATTGAATCTGGAAGCCGATAGTAGATAAAAGCAGCCCGTTGCCAGCAAAGACATTCAATGCGGCATAAAGTATACGACAGCCCGCCTGCCATAGATCAACAGACAGCAACGCCGTTTTTTGCAAGTAAAAACAAGCCATTCTGGCTTTTGTGTAAAGTTAATATTCCTTTATCACCATCATATAGCGTGGTGATCTCCGTTCTCAAAGGATTAACGGAGGTACCGCTACGGTAATAGCGCCATCTTTCAGGCTACGATGGCATTTTTTCCCTGGCTCTGAAGAAAGGGCCATACAGTTCACTACAATCACACACACCAGATACTGGAACCGTACAGCATTGAAGGGGTGACCACCCGAAGGCGTTTCTCTCAGGTCACTCGTATCATCCTGACACTGAAAACATTGGCAGTTGTCTAAGACAACGGATTACGCGGATAAAATTACGACAGAATTTTGCAGACTTCAAGTAGTTTGAATATTAATCAAAAGGGAGTAACCTAGCACTTGGTGCTATAGTTAAGGGATGGAATACTGACCTGATTCGTGTATTCAAAACCAAATGGTTTACTAAGGCGGCTAAATCCCACGCTATCAAGGATAGTGAGTTATGTCAGGCCATTGAGGCGGTGACTCAGGGGAAAGCCATGCTGCCCTTGCCGATGAAAAGGTTACGGCACTATTAAGCATAAAGAACGGGGGGAGATTTGCCATGACTGCAAAAAGTAAATTCAAAAGCCCGGCATTTGAGGCCATTCACAGTGCCGCGTCTGGCTTATTCAGCGTTGATGCTATCCCACAAGAAACGATGCGCAATTTTGACAACGCGTGCCTTAATAGTGTCGAGTCTCTTCAGCCTCTGGAAATTAAAGCGCTGCGTGAGAAGTTAAACGTCAGTCAGCCAGTTTTCGCCCGTTACCTGAACACCAGTGTTTCGACAGTGCAGAAATGGGAAAGCGGCGCAAAACGCCCCTGCGGGTTATCGCTGAAACTGCTTACAGTCGTGCAGAAGCATGGGTTGAAGGTGTTGGTTTGATTGAGTTATAAGCAGTAGTAGTTATGTTGACCTATAAAAATATCTTCGTAGAAGAATAAAAAATTTTAACTATATGTTCTCAAGTATATAAATTTTTGCAGTATCATTAGACTTCCTCGTAAAAATTTTAAGCACAAGAGTTTTTGGTGAGCCTTTTAGAAAAATTTCCGCATAGATTTAGCTGTTATTAATTTAATGCGAATAATTAGTATTGTAATTATATTTTTTACACATAAACTTCGAGGGTGAAATGGATTTGTTATGCTCAGCTTTAGAGGAACTCGTTCGAGGTGACGACACTAGTTTGAACGCATTTTTTCATGTTGTTGATACAGGTGTCTCTGTTGCTGAAACTGCTGCCACATGTCATTTTCATTGCATAAATCTCGATGGAAATGGTCGGCCTAGAGTTGATGCATTAGTAAAGCACCTTATATGTCATCTTGTCGATTATACGATTCCAAGAAAAAGAATTTTAGAGGCAATGGCGTTTCAGAGTGAGACAGGCTCTACTGTAAAAACTGTACAATTACTTATTGAAGCTATGGGGCTATTTAGCCGACTTGCAAAAAGTGGTGAGGGTGGCGAGTTAATTTTATTTATCTTGGCTGAACGTTTTTTAAGATTACCACAACTAATTTGTAAGATGAATCTCAAAACAAGCACGCAAATGCATTATCACGGTGCAGATGGCTTACATGTTGGTGTAGATAAAGATAAAGAGAGGCTTTGTTTATATTGGGGCGAGTCTAAGTTGTTTTCAAGTGTTAGCAATGGTGTTTATGAGTGCATGAAAAGTATTGCCCCATTATTGTTGGGGACTGGAGGGATTGGAAGCCCAGAGGAACGAGATTTACAATTGTTAGGTCAGTTTATGAATGTAGAAGACCCCGCTCTTGAAAATGCACTAAAAAGATATCTTGATCCTGATAGCCCAAATTTTAATTCAGTTGAATTCAGAGGATTATGTTTAGTAGGATTTGATTCTGATAAATATCCTAAAGAAGCAAATGAATTAAATATTGAACAGGTTAAGAGTATTTTGTCTGAAGAGTTGGAAAGTTGGCAAGGGACAGTAAAAAAAAGAGTCTCTGAAGAAAGAATTGAAAAATTTTCATTGCATGTTTTTTTAATACCATTTCCATCGGTTGATAATTTCAGATCGTCGTTTAAGGCTGCTTTAGGGGTAAACTAATGTCAATGAAAGAATTACCTCAGTGGTTAATTGAAAATAAGGGGTTTAAGAAAAAACTGAGAGAGTTAACAATGGACTCGGTAAGATCTCAGTTTGATTCTGTTAGGAAAAATGGAGAGGAAGAAGGAGAGATAGATATAAGTTACATGCTTACATGTGCGAGTTTATTGGCTTATTCGAATGAAAATAAATGTCAAGAGGCTGCTTTAAGAATTGCACAATACTGCTTACAGAGTGAAGTTCCTAAGAATAAAAAAGATGGGGCTGCATTAATATTAGATGCTTTAGTTAATAATGCAACTATTAGGCTGGCAGAAAAAAGAAATATGCTAGATAGTGGCTATGAGCAAAGAATTCCACTTAGCGCTCAATTAGAATCTACAAAAAGAAGAATATTGCATACGATAAATTTATCTGATGAAAGTAAAATCATTGCAAATAAGTTTCAAAGTGAATTTTGGGATAGTGCTATTGAAAATTCTTGGATCAGCGTTTCTGCTCCTACGTCAGTAGGTAAATCATTTATACTTGAAATTTGGATTCAAGAATATTTAATTAATTATAAAAACAATCTCGTTATTTATTTAGTTCCTACTAGAGCACTGATATCTGAGGTAGAGAATGACCTTATTAGTCGTTTAGACCCCTTAGGAAATGGTAGTGTAAATGTTGCGTCCATGCCTTTGAATTCCTCATATATTGAGGGTAAACCAAATGCTTTAGTTTTTACTCAGGAAAGGTTACATATCTTTCTTAACTCTTTTACATCACCACCCAAAATAGATGTGCTCATCGTGGATGAAGCACATAAGATCGGAGATGGTTATCGAGGCGTTTTTTTACAACAAGTTATAGAAAGTGTCACTGAGAATAATCGGGATGTGCAAGTAATATTCGCTAGTCCGTTTACTGCAAATCCAGAAGTGTTATTGGAAGACGTACCCTTTAATAAAAGCAGCAAGTCTCTAAGAAGTTCAGACATTACGGTAAATCAAAATTTAATTTGGGTAACACAAAAACCAAGAAAGCCAAAAGAATGGAATATGGGGTTGTGTTTTCAGGACGAGTTAGTCTCCGTGGGTGAATTTTCCTTAAAAAATTCACCCTCATCAGAAAGTAAAAGACTTCCATTTGTAGCAATGGCATTGTCAAATGGAGGGCCGGGGAATATTATCTACGTTAATGGTGCAGCAGAGGCAGAGAAAACTGCAACTCAGATTTATAATATGCTTGATGATTCAGATAAGACTGATGATGAAATATCTCGCCTAATTGAACTTTGCGAAAAAACCATACATAAAAATTTTAAGTTGAATAAAACTCTTTCTCGAGGTGTCGCGTTTCACTATGGAAATATGCCTTTGTTAGTAAAGACAGAGATAGAAAGATTATTTAGCAAAAATAAAATAAGATACTTAATCTGTACCTCTACTCTCGTAGAGGGTGTAAATATGTCTTGCAAAAATATTTTCATAAGAGGACCCAAAAAAGGTAATAGAACTCTTATGAGTACAGAAGATTTTTGGAATTTAGCTGGTAGAGCTGGTCGATGGGGAAAAGAGTTCCAAGGGAATGTTATATGCGTGGATTCTAATATAGAAAATCTTTGGCTCAATGGAGAGCCTCCAAAGAACAAATCTGGTATAAAAATAAGTAGAACGATAGATAAAATATCAAATGACATATCAAGTATAGTTGGTTATATATATTCTGATAACCATTTAACCATCTCAATGAATACTCCTGAGTTGGAACATGTATTTAGTTATTTAGTTATGTCACAAATAAAGTATGGTTCTTTAGCTTCCAGCCCCTATTTGAAAAGAATTCCTAGGATGGACTTGGAAGATTTAGAGGAAATAATAATAGATGTGATTGGTACACTAACATTTCCTCTTGAGGTGATAATTCGTAACCCAGGTATAAGTCCTTTACTTATGCAAGAGTTATATAATCGTTTCTCTTCTGATCCCCAAAAAAAACCTGAAAGATTGTTGCTTGCTGACCCAAGTAGCGATGACGCGTTATCTTCCTATGTGGCTGCTTTTACTAGAATATCAGATAATTTAAGTACAAAATTAGGTTTCACTTCCAAACAAGCATATGTTAGAGCTCTATTGGTTGTAAGGTGGGTCAGAGGATTCCAGCTAGCCAGATTAATTACTGATAGAATCAAGTTTGAAAAAAATAAAAAAACATCAATCAATGAAGCATCTCTCATTAGGGAAGTCATGAAGGATGTCGAAGAAATTGCTAGATATCAAGCACCAAGGTTGTTGTCCTGTTATAATGATCTCTTGGTTGCTTATTTTGATAGCATCGGTAGGGTTGATCTGAAGAATGAGGTTATAGATATTACTGTATACCTTGAACTTGGTGTTAATCAAAAAACACAAATCTCCCTAATGGGACTCGGTATGTCTAGAACAGCATCTGTTATGTTATCAGAGCTTATTCCTGATGAGAATTTTGAAAAATCTGAATGTGTTAAATGGCTGTTGGGGAACTCTTGGCAAAAAGATGATTTGCCCGAGCTCGTAAAAAATGAAATTGAAATTGCTCTGGAAAATTATTGCCGAAAAAATGGAATTATTATAGATGCTTATCGATAATATAATGTACATATATTTTATACCTCATAAGTTTTAAATCGTGTCTTGTATTAATGTGTCCGTTTCTCAGGTCTGACTCTTGGTTGCATAGGGATGGACACAATCAATCACCAATGTCGAGCTTGGCAGGTGGATAGGTAAAAATATGTATTTTGGGGTCAAAATGGTGGTCAATAAAACCATGTGTAAAATAAATTTTTTTAAAATCAATAAATTAAAAGGTTATCCCGAGTCCGGCCTTCGCACCAAAATTCAAAAATCAAGCCACCTTTGGGTGGCTTTTTTTGTCCGTCATCGTCTACTAAATTCCATATATCATTGTTAAATAAAGATTTAATCTAATTTTATTGCCTGTGTGGATTGTGCGTTTTTTCCACAGTGGTCTTTTTGCATCCGTTGTAATCCAGCGGTTGTTGGGGGGCATAATCGGGGGCATCTCCACTTTGATAAGATATGTGCCCCCAAAATGAAGCTCAATGCCCGTCAGGTCGAGACTGCCAAGCCCAAAGAGAAAACCTACAAGATGGCGGATGGGGGCGGCTTATACCTTGAGATTACCCCACGCGGTTCAAAATACTGGCGCATGAAGTATCGGCGTCCAGATGACAGGAAAGAAGACCGGCTGGCTTTTGGTGTTTGGCCGACAGTCACCCTGGCGGATGCTCGCGCTAAACGTGATGAAGCTAAAAAGCTGCTGGTGCAAGGTATTGACCCAAAGGCTGGACAAAAAGAGGCACAGGCTGAAACTGCGGGGGCGTATACCTTTGAGAGTATCGCCCGGCAGTGGCACGCCAGCAACAAGCGCTGGGGCGATTATCACCGCGCACGGGTGATGCGTTATCTTGAACTGTACATTTTTCCACATATTGGCACGGCAGATATCCGTAAACTCAAAACCAGCCATCTGTTAGCGCCGATAAAAGCGGTGGATGCCAGCGGCAAGCATGATGTAGCACAACGCCTGCAACAGCGTGTTACGGCGATTATGCGCTATGCCGTGCAGAACGATTATATTGACTCTAACCCGGCCAGTGACATTGTAAGTATCCCTGCAAACCGAGCCATTCACTTTTATAGATTTTCCGACATACTGGCTATGTCCCTCTGAGGGGATCGCTATGCGCAAGGTACGATTTACTGAGCACTAGATCATCGCCGTTCTGAAGTCTGTTGAAGCCGGACATACCGTCAAGAATGTCTGCCGCGAAACAATCTGACCAACCCCACCAAAAATCCCCCGCAGATAGCATGCAGTGGTTTGCGTTATGGACTAACTTCATTACCATGTCGGCACTTTGTATTCGTAGCTTCCGGCGATGGGCCGGCGGGCGTCAGCCAGAGGAACCGTGTTGTCTCCTTCTCACACTTCCCAGACCTATTGGATGAACAAAAAACGGGCGGCGATCCTGTTTTCCTGCATGTTGCTGAGCGCATTTTTGGTGATCAGTTGGAGCAGTTATCAGGTGGCGCGCCATTCGCTGTTCGATGAGATTTCAGAAAGCTCGCTGCCGCTGACCAGTGATAATGTCTATTCCGAAATTCAGCGCGACCTGCTTAATCCCATTTTTATTTCATCGCTGATGGCGCACGACACCTTCGTGAAAGACTGGGTGCTGTCCAATGAAACGGATCCGCAGGCGATGACTCGCTATCTTCGGGAGATCGATCGGCGTTTTAATACGGTGGTGTCCTTTTTCGTTTCCAATAATACCCACCGCTATTACGACCCAGAGAAGATAAGTCATACGCTTTTAGAAACGTCTCCTGAAGATAAGTGGTTTTTTGATATCAGGGATGAAAAGGATGGCGACCCTTACGATATTGAGATCGGTGTCGATCCAGAAAATCGCACCCGGATGGATATTTTTATCAATTATAAGGTGTTTGATTATAGCGGTAACTTTATTGGGGTGACCGGTGTGGGCTTGCCGGTGCAGCGGGTTACCCAATTGATCGAAACCTACGAACAGCGCTATAACCGCACCATCTACCTTATTGATGAAGATGGCGATGTGATGTTGCACAGCAAGGCGTTTCATCGTGCGTCGAATATTCACCAACAGCCGGGGTTACAGTCGCTGGCAACCCAGGTGCTGACCTCGCCGGGCGGCAGCTATCGCTACTCGTTGAATGGTGAAAATATCTTTTTGAACACCCGCGTTATTCCGGAGTTCGGCTGGAAGCTGATGGTGGAGCAGAACAGCGGGCCGCATGACCGACAACTGTGGATCACGCTACTGAAAAATACCGGTATCAGTATTACGGCCAGCATCGCCATGTTGTTGCTGATCTGGCTGACTATCGGTGCATACCAGCGGCGGCTTGAGCTGATGGCCACCACCGATAAACTGACCGGCCTGATGAACCGACAAGCGTTCGAATACATTTTTCGGACCTTGCGGATGAAACAATCGGCGCAGCAACGTACGTTCTCGATCATTCTGATCGACCTGGACTTTTTTAAGAAAATTAACGATCAGTACGGGCATCACATCGGTGATCGGGTGTTGGTGAGAACTGCACGATTGATCCAGCGGGCGATTCGTAAAACAGATTCCGCCTGCCGCTGGGGGGGCGAAGAGTTCGTGCTGCTGCTGGGCGATTGTTCGCTGCATCAGGCTCATCGCGTCGCCGAGAAGATTCGTCAGGCCGTTCACTTTGCGCTGGTGTCGCATCGCCATCAGGTGATTAACCTGACCATCAGTTGCGGTGTCGCGGAATCTAATCCCGGTGAAAGTATCGACCATCTGGTACAACGTGCCGACAAGGCGCTGTATCAGGCCAAGCGTCAGGGGCGTGATCAGGCGGTGATGGCTGAGTGAATAACCGGCTGAAAAATCAGGGCTGTAATGGTAATCAGAGCCAGGCGTGACAACACCTTAACGCCTGGCTCTATGTCCCAATAGCCCGCCGGGTCAACCGGTCAGGCTAGCCCGCCTGCTCATACTTTTCGTCCCACGATTTGAATCATGTTGAAATACGCCCCCGCTCCGGCTTCCATAATAGGAACCATCATTTCCTGAGCCAGCGTGCATGGCATAAAGTCATCCCAGGCCTGCTGGCATGAGTCCATTTCACGTAGCTGGAGAATTTCTATGCCGGGTTCTTTTTCCCAGAGCGTTCTCCACCAGTGGCAGGAATAGAAGTACCAGTCCGGTGTCCAGAATGGTTTGACGACCTCGGGCAGGTTCCCTTCCGAGTAGTCTTGTATAAATCCGGGAACCGCCACCGCAATCAGCCCGTTGGGTTTCACAAACGGCAGCATTTTCGCCAGCATACTGTCGTTACTGCCGAAGTATTGCCAGGCATCGACGCTGATGATCATGTCAAAGTATTCCTGCGCGAAGGGGATCTCCTTTGTGACGTCCAACAGCAGCGGAATGATGTGGGAATCAACCCCCTGACTCGCGAAGCGCCTGGCGTTTTCGGTCGGGGTTATCCATAAATCGGCGGCAAACACCGTGACATCGTACTTTTTCGCCAGCAGGATGGATGAAATGCCTTTCCCACAACCCAAATCAAGGATGCGCATGCCGGGGGTGATGGGGAGCTGTGCGGCCATTTCTTCCGTAATGCGCATGGCATTTGGCCCCATCATGGTGTCCAGAAGAAAAGCGCTGTCATAGCTATCGGTAAACGGAGTAGTTAATGGCGTCGTTATAGACATAATATTACCTGTACCTTAGCGGTTATCGGGTTGGGCGAACGTGTAAGGCGCGTTGTTCGTGACGGGATAAATGCATACTGGCAACCTGTTACTCATCATCGGCAAAAGTACGCCAACACCCGCAGGTGTCTGCGTCACGTTGTAGCACTGCGATAATCAGCCGAGCCTGCAATGGCCGGTAGGCTGATTATCGGATGATGACATTCTCCAGCATCAACGCCTCGGTCTGACTCGGTAGAGTGGGAAGGGGGTTACGCCTAAACGCTAACATCTGCGGATGGTTAAAAAAGGCGTCCACAGCACAAAAATGTGATTTCAGGTAAGGTTACCCGGTGCGGTGCTGTCGCTCACCCTGCCATATTGCGGCCCACAGGGGAGCGTTGCCATTATCGAATCAATGTAGAGAGGAAATTATGCGTACTGTCTCAGCCTGTCATGCGGCCTATCGGGATGACATCGCCGACCTGATAACCCGCCGTCCGGTGCCCGGCCCGGGCGTACCGCAGGTGGATCCTTTTTTGTTTTTGAATCACCACGGTCCACAAGTGTATTCCCCCAATAACCAGGGGTTACCGTTCGGGCCGCATCCTCACCGAGGGTTTGAAACCGTCACTTTTATTCTGGAAGGGTGCTTAGCGCACCGCGACAGCGGCGGGCATGAAAGCATCATCAACGCGGGTGGCGTGCAGTGGATGACGGCCGGTTCCGGGCTGGTTCACTCGGAACTGTCGCCGGATGACTTCAAACGTCAGGGCGGTGCGATGGAGATCCTGCAACTGTGGGTGAATTTGCCCGCTCGCCTGAAAATGACCTCACCCCGTTATATCGGGCTGCAACGGGACGAGATTCCCCGTGTGCCGCTGGCATCAGGGCAGGGAGATATGCAGTTGATTTCCGGGGTGTATGCCGGGGTGACGGGCCCTATCCCCTCGCTGACCGGGGTGTTTATGTCGGTGGTGCACTTGAATGCGGGGGCGGAGGTCGCGTTACCTGCGCCACAGGGAAACAACGTGTTCTTATACGTGGTGCGCGGTGCGGTGAACATCGCCGGAACCCCGGTTTCACCGTGGAATTTGGTGGAAATGCATGATGATGGTGATGCCGTTGTCATCAACGCGACAGAAGGGGCGGTGCTGCTGTTTGGGTATGCGGAGCCGATAGAGGAACCTGTCGTCTCTTACGGGCCGTTCGTGATGAACACGCGTGAAGAGATCCAGCAAGCGATAGCGGATTACCACGCCGGTAAGTTTGATGGGGAAATGGCCTGAATGGCCGCCTGATAACCCCAAACAACGGCTCACAACCCGTTATGTGCCCTGCCAATAACAGCGGTGATGTTCCGATGCACCGCTGTATCAGAGTAAGCGATTAAGGTAAACGGCCCGGCATGGCGCTTGTTGGATGCCAGAGCCGTTGCATCACGCAGGGCAGCAGATGCGCTGCGACGTTACGCGTGACATGTTGTTACACCGCGTAGAGCGGGACAGGTTCTTTTGCCTGCGGCAGCGCGTGGGCGTGGCGTTCCGCCTGTTCACAGATTTCCAGCAGTGCCGGGATCAGGTGCGCGGCGGCATTCAGGCTGGCGCCCAACTGATAACGCTGTTCGGGGCTGATGTCAGCACCGTCTTGCAGCCGGTCGCCAAGTTCACTCAGCCCGTGGCACAACCCGGAAACGGATTCCGCAGCGATAGCGCCAAGGTCACAGAGCTGCACTTCATCAAGCTGGTGGAGTGGCAGGCTGGCGATCAGCTCGCGGAAAAGAGTGATACTGCTGTCAGTGGGAGTGGTGTGGTTGTCCGTCATGATTAAGTCTTCCATTGCTAGATGTTTATGTCGCCACACCTTCAGGTTCCAAGCTAAAGATGTGGCCCAGACAGGGTTGGAACACCGGATCTAGCGACCGGCCAACCTTGCGGTTGCCCTGCCTGAGCCACGGATAAAGAGTGTGCACGCAGCCCCTGAAAAAACAAAGTGTTTTCCAGTTCCAGATATTCGGGGTTCCACGCCCGGCTGCGGATGTTGCCGCAGCACAGACACTCTATGCCAGCCGCTAATCGGGTAAAAGAGGCTGGATGAATTTACAGTATAGTTGCGGCGCGTTTTGGAACGAGGGGCGCAAAACGAGCTAAACTCCATTGCTGAACGTACTGGCTTTCCGGCATACTTTATCTAAATCATGGGTCATACTGCTCTTTCTAAGTGTAATCAGAATCATTCATAGATATGTTCCACCATGTATTACTGGAAAATTACCTAGGGTGCTTTTGGCTGGGACTTTAATTTTTCGGGGATAGTGAAACCTGAACGCATCGAGTGTATGCCGGGAATAGCATGATGGGCTTATTCTTTAATAGAGGTGGCAATAGCCACCTCTATTAAAGATTTCCTCTGCGTATGAGTTCCTGAATTGCAGCAAGGAAGTAAGAAGCGTTGAAGGTGATATGATTATATGCATTAGGTGAAGTGCTACCTATTTTTTTAAATAATTCAAAAAACTCGTTAGTCGCTTTTTCTTCGAGAAAACGTGTGTTTCCTTTTGAGTTAAGTACATACAGTTTTCCTGCATCACTGAATATCGTGAACTTTTTCTTCCGTGCTCCAGTAACGAGCTCCATAGGGGAAGTACATTCCGTAACGAGTAGATCATAGAATGAGCCTTTCATATCGAAATTTATCTCTCTTTTTCCAAATTCTTTTTCAAGATCATCAAGTACACGGCTCAGAGATTTTGGGATTAAAAATGAACGGGTCTTACCCATTTATTTAGTCACATGTTCTGATTTTTCAATTATTTTTGATTATAGTGCTGCAGCTATCATAATGCATCATTGTTTTAATCGAATCAAGCCTAAGTTAAAGTATAAAGTATATATTTTTGTCAATCGATAAGTCTATTTTGATTATTAGATTGTATACAGTGAAGGATCAGCCCTGCTTCAAGTGAATAACCTAATCGGTTTCCTGTATTCAATATGAGAATAAGGAGTTCTGCTATGGCGGTGGTATGGTGTAGGTAATAACCAGAACACTCCTGCTTAACTCCCCATTCCCCACTCATTTTTCCCTATTTGCAACCGAGGTTATTTGACTGTATCGGATTAAGGTATGTGTCTCTACACCACATACGGGAGATTGACCATGTACATTAAAGGCTTTTATTTTAAGGGGAAAACGTGGGTTCGAGATGAGCATTCCGATGCAGAAGCAACATCAATAAAATATTTTCCGGAGTTGCTGACTTCGTTAGATTTTTTCATGAATACTCCATCATCATTGATAACATCGTTAGTTAATGGTGAGACCTACTTTGATATTCGTTATCGGTGTGATTTCAGCGCTCAGGATAAACCTGTTAGTTTAAACGATTCCCAGCCCTGTGCGTTTGAGCCAAAGCCGGTTTCAGGCTGTGACTTGGCATTGCCTGTTAAGGCTAGAGAGTTCCATATTTATGACTTTAAGAAAACAGACTACTTGCTGCTGGGGTTAGATCCGTTTGCTGTAGTCGGTGATAATAATGAGATCCGTGTCGATAACGACTGGAGTAATAACCACCTCACTGGCAAAGATATGACTTCAAGCCATTTCTTGCATGGTGAGCCAAAACCTACTTATTTATATGCTGGCGTGTTACACGGTAATGAAGGGCAATTGTTATCAAGACAGCAACTTGATGGCTGGCTTAAAAAAATACTGCAATCGTATGGTAAGCCTAATGAGACATTTGTGGTGTTGGCACCGGTTGAAGTGTCGGGAGCGTTTATTGGCTGGTTTGGCTTGTTTCAGCGTGCGAAAGGGACTGGTATCGGATTGCAATGGGAGCCTCTCACTACATTAGTAAATGACGATAACTTCTGGGAAGCATTGAAAGAAACCGGTGAGGCCCGCAATAAACCGGTTGAGGGAATTGGAGATTTGTTTTCCGAATAAGATGCGGTAAAGAACCTGTTTCTGATGGTTTACTTCTATCGCATGGGTAGATTCTGTCTCTGAAGTTTAGGCAATGCCTTAAAAAAGCATTGCCTATTCGGTTATGACTGCACATGCTTAACTCAGGCGTGAATCTCTGTAACTCCCCATTCCCCACCCGTTTTTCCCTATTCGCCGCCGGGGGGATTTTCCCGTGCCGAATTATGGTGTGAAGACATCTATCTGTCGGGAGAACACCATGAAAGGCTACCATGTAAAAGAACAGCATCGCCGTAAATCCTGGGTGCGTGACACCAACACCGATGCGGAAGTGGCATCACTGACTTATCTGCCTGAATTGCTAAGCGCATTGGGGCTGGCGATGCCGGTACCGCCGTCGGTGATCACCCGTGACATTGAGGGGGAAACCTTTTTCGATATTCTCTACCGGTGTGATTTCAATGCCCGGCAAAACATCCATCAAATTGAGAAGATCTTTTCGGTTAAAGAGGCGTTTACGCCGGAGTGGGTGCCGGGTGCCGATCTGGCGTTGCCGGTGTTGGCGCAGGAAAACCACCTGGTGTCTGACAACCATTATCTGTTGCTGGGGTTGGATTTGTTTTCCGCCGTCGAGCAGGGTGAGCTTCGCCTTTCGCCGCAAGGCTGGGGGGACAACCACCTGACCGGTAAGGATATGTCGGCAAGCGAGTTTCTGGAACTGAAACCCCGGCCGGTTTGCCTTTATGCGGGTGTGCTGCACGGTGATGCTGGCCAGCCGTTGTCGCCGCAGCAATTGCTGGGGTGGCTGGATCGCATGCGGCAGGTGCACGGTCAGCCGTCCTCAACCATGGTGCTATTGGCCCCGGTGGCTGAAGTGTCTGGGTTTAGCGGCTGGTTCGGTTTGTATCAGCGTAAAGAGGTCACAGGAAAGGCCTTGCAGTGGCAAAACCTGTCGATGCTGGCGCAAGACGCGCATTTCTGGCAGGCAATGAAGGAAACCGGGTTGGCGCACAATGTGTACGTCAGCAGTATGGGAGCCAATACCGCCTATCGGGGGCGCGAGTGACGCTAGTCGGTTGATTTTATCCGTCGCTCGTATCGCATCCTACAGCTTCATCGGCATCTCTTGGTCAGGCTACCTGATCAAGAGGTTTTTATTATTAATGACAGTCGATCCTGTCTGGCCTGCTTAACCGGGCTTTTCTGTATCGCGATACCGGCTGCCAGAAATCTTATTTCATTATCACTCTGAGATACTTATCGGTTTTTTGATCGGAAAGGTGGTGAACGGTTTGATTTCTTCGAGCACAAACATGCTTTGCATCTCTTTGATGCCAGGCAGGCGTCGGATAACAGACATAGCGAATTCCGCATAGGAATCCAGATCACGTGAAACCACCTGCAACAAGAAATCAGAGTCACCCCCCATGCTGTAGCACGCGACGACCTCTTCCAGGTCAGTGACTTCCCGCTCGAATTTGCATGCCTGCGCTTCGCTGTGGTTATCAATGGTGATACGAACAAACACCATGACACCAAGGCCAATCTTCCGGCGGTCCAGTATGGCGCGATAACCTTGAATCACATCATCTTCTTCCAGTTTGCGGACCTTACGCCAGCAGGGCGAGGACGACATACCTATTTTTTCCGCCAATGTCTGGTTAGTAATGCGGGCATCTTTTTGCAATAAAGTAAGAATCTTAATGTCCGTCAGACTGAGTTTCATTAGGGTGATTCTCTTTCTTTTTATGGCTTGATTGAGGGAAATCTTACCTTTATTGGTTAACCTTTCAACGATTATAGATAAAACATTTCCTTTTTAATGATTCATAATGTTTCCTGAAATTAATAAAGGATGCGGTTAGTGATTAAGGGAGCGGTAAAGCGAAATATGATCCTGCATATTGTTTTGTTCACATTTAAAAAGCCTTACGACTGGTCATCACCGGTGGCATTGGAAGCAGAAGAAATTACACGAAACCATCCGCTTCATATCAGTGAAATTCGTGGTTGGGTATGTGGAAGAAATGTTGCCGACAGAGCGGTGGCTGCCGATTTCGTTGTGTTAGGCATGTTCGATAGCCAGCAGGATGTTGCTACTTATCTTGTCCATGATAATCATCAGGTTGGGGTGGGAAAGTGGAAGGCTATCGCTGAATGGAACGTCGTGGATATCGATTTAAAGAGTGATTTATCACATGCCTATGGCCTGTTACAGTCGCTGGGAATAAAATAATGGAAAAGCGTTGCCCTGAGGGTTCGGGGGATTAATCATGGAGTTGATGTGGCTTTGCATAATAGCATGATTATTATAGATAAAGACCCAAATATGGGTCTTTCGATTAGTGCAGCCAGCGTCATTGGTATCAGTTTGGTTAATTAATTACTCTGCTAATGGGTAATCCTCCACTCTTTCAGTAATATATAATTCATTTGTTAATGATGGCTAATATACTGATAATGTTTGTGTATTATAACGCTATCGTTTTAATTTGATATTTACAATTGCCTCACCTATTCATTTCATACTGGTCAAGGGAAATGACATGTATGCTATTTTTAAACCAGGGCTGATGAAAAAGGCTCAAAAAATATATAAAGAATATTTTCGTTTTGAACGAGGTGGGTTCACGTTATCTATTTTTCGCGAGAATAAGAATATATCGTTAATATTAATGCTGGATTGTGTTATTAATTATTCTATATATTGTAAAAAACATTTAACAGGGTTAGCTATTAATGATGTCTTGTGCGGTCTGGGGCATCGTGTAGTAAAAATGTGGCTGCGTTCATCAGTAGTTGGCATGAAACGGGCTATGGTACCGATAGAAGCGCTACATATTACGGCACTGCTTTATATCCCCGTTGTCGTCCTCTGTATTGCCCGCCATATGAAGAAGGCAAATATTTCTCCTGCGGATAACCCTTTCCAACAGATTATTACACTTGGGGAATTGACTACACCGGCGTTAATGAGAAGTATTAGCGAAGTGTGGAATACCAAAGTCTATCACTACAAGTATGCCTCTCAGGAGTCATCTATTCTGGCAGTCAGTGCTGATGAAAGAGCTCTTTCTGTTATACCTTGCAATAATTTCTATGACGTTATCGATCCTTATACTGGCGTATCGGTTGATACCATTGGTGAACAGATTACGCGGGAACTTGTGATCACTCTAACGAAAGAATATCTCGCTCTGGATGTGGATAAGCGAAATATTTTTCCATCAGAGTGGTTGGCTGCGGATGAATGCTTTCTTTCTGGCGCAGGGGTTGAAATTGCGCCTATACCGCAGATCGAACACCCGTTATTAAAAAGCTACGATGAGAGTAGCGTGCGTCTGGCAATATACGAGCTATATATGAAAGCAGTGCGAGGTCAGCATAATGAATATGCTGATTAGTTAATCCCTGTTAATTCATATTAGCTTATTCACTATCTAAGGAGAGATAAAGTGATGAATATGTATTTCATGGATATGGGCCTGCATCAGGTAATTAATTTACCCGTTTTTACTCTTGGACCATCAGGGACAAGTAGTGAGTCAGCATCGCGTTATTTTGGTCACTGGATGGCGTCGGCATATGAGGGGAGTACGCACCAGGTTTACCTGAACAATACTTATGAAGAGGCTAGAGAAAAATTAAACCAAAACAACGGGTTATTGGTTGTGGCAAATGCATACCCTCAGATTAATGATTTCTATATGGACCCCCGATTGTCGTTAACGGGGGCCTTTGTGTTTGATACACCGCTTTATGGACTGGCGATCAAGGAAACACTACCCAATCGCCCGTTGATTGTCGCTTCTCACCCTGCGCCTGTCCCACTTATTCAGGAGCTCTTGCCAGACGGTCTACATGTGGATCGTGTCGTTACGATGTCATCCACCAGCGCGGCAGCCCAGGCGGTAGCCAACCATGACGTTGATGTCGCATTGACGACAGAAGTGGCTGTGAATCTGCACTGTCTACAGTTTATTTCTCGCACGCGCCCGATTCATATGCTCTGGTCGGTATTCAGTCCCTCACACTGACCGATTGATAAGGATATATGATGATATATCTGGCGCTTCATACTATTGAGACAGCACCTGAGACGCGTAACGCATTGCTGCAACGCTCGGGCGATAATTTCGGCCAGATTCGACATCTGGTTGAATCCCCGGTGTTGCTGTCTGTTTATCCGTATGCGCATGAACGTTTCTGGTGCTGTCCTTTGAACGAGCAGGAGCGGGCCATCGTGTAGAGCATAGTGGGAATCAACTCGGTGCGATTATACGGTGCAGTCGCTGGATTGCATTGCATAACGGTGTGCCCGAGAGGCCGAGTCTGATGGGGGCCTGACCGCAGTGCATGATTGACGGCGGCGTTAATACAGAAAGCGGCATAGCTGAAACGCCATAAAAATCATGTAGCAGCCGATCAGTGAGTCAATGATGCGCCAGGTGACGGGCCTGGCGAAATAACGCGAGCAAGCAGCGGCCGTGTAGCCGATGGTGTAAAACCAGAGCAACGAGGCGCTGACCGTCCCGGCCAGATAAAACGGCTTCAGGTCAGGGGCGATGCCGGAAGAAATCCCGCCGATAATCACCACCGTATCCAGATAGACATGCGGGTTTAGCAGGCTAACCGCCAGACTGGCGCTGATCACCGTGCGTCGGCGCAGACCCTTCGTCGGTGTGGTGATCGTCAGTTGGTTGCCGCCGCGCCAGGCGCTTTTCAGCGCGTTATAGCCATACCACAGCAGAAACAGCACCCCGGCGAGCGTCAGCGTGGTGATCGCCGGTTTGCTGTCGTTAATGATTTTCCCCAGACCGAGCACGCCGAGCGTCATCAATACCAGGTCGCATAAAAAGCACACCGTACTGACCCAAAACACATGCTCCCGACGCATCCCCTGACGTAATACAAAGGAGTTTTGCGCGCCGATCGCGACGATCAAACCGGCACCGGTCATAAAACCGGTAATAAAAATAGGTAACGGCATGGCTTCTCTTTCATCACAGATAAATCAAATAATAACAATAGGTTGAGCGGCATGGCCGCCCAGCCCTGTACTCGGGGGGGATAATGGATAACTTTCGGCGATAAGGCCAATGAATAGATTTAATCTGTAATTAGTCAGGCTAATACATTACATCTGTTCGTGTTTCCCGAAGAGATGTTTGCGGTGGTGACGAATGTGCTCAAGTTTGGGGTGATGGTGTGGGTCTGCTGGCAAGTGTAATTGCTTGCCTTCGTATTGCTCGAACTGGTTTTGTACTATCTCGCTGCTCAGCATTTTGAGGCGCGGCGAGAGCATTAACTCCAGGTGGTCGTTAAACCCGATCAACCCTTTGTCAAAGGCTTTGTCGTGCAGCGCAGACAAGCACAACCCGTTGCAGGGGTCTAAACGGTGCTCGGCGATGTCTTTCCACGGCCGAATATGGCTGGCAATCAATAAAATCGGTTCTTCCAGCCCGGTAATGCAGCAGCGTTCGTCGTAGGCTTTCAACACCCGTTTGCGAAACTGTTGCTGACCCACACGCACGGTGGTGATGGCCATACGTTCGTGTCCGTAATAGTCGGGCGGCGTGACGTCGAGGGCGTGCTGCGAGGTGTCATCCGGCGCGGTTAACGCCGTGACAGCCTGTTGGCATTGCTGCTCAAAGGCTTGTGGGTCACGCTCCAGTTCCTGCCACAGTTCCCTGTCGGCTTTGGATACCTGGCTTAGCCCAGCTCGGCCTGATTTAATCACTACAGGATCAAGGCTAGCGAAGTTCCCCAACTTCATAACCAATGCTGCGGGGGTTCTACCGATTTTGGCCGCATAATACTTAATCAAATGGTTATTGGCGTCTTGTTTACCCGACGGCAATACGTCGTATAGCGTAAACGCGATCAATAATTCGTCTCGTGTCCAGAGTCTTCTTTCGGCCATATCAGCACTTGCTAGTAAGTTAACGCATCACGTTAGTTGATGCGTTAACTATGCCAGGTGGCGATAGAAAAATCATGGGGTTCATCAGCAGCATGGAGCACGATTTGCCGAGTGCTTCAATTGCGCCTGCCAGCCAAACCCAGTAGGGTAACAGGTACAAAAAACGTGCGGCGGATAGCCTGCCGTGCCTGCCACGCTTTTCATCTTCGGGTATTACTTTGAACGCTGTTGTCACTTCTCAGGGTGCGGGATCCGTTACTGACGGATTACCGATGCCGGCGCGTCTCGGCGCCATTTTCGCGATTGCATGCGGTATTTCCATGGCGGTGCTGGATGGCGCGATCGTCAACGTAGCTTTGCCGACCATCGCGGGCGATTTTAACACCAGTCCGGCTTCTTCTATCTGGATCGTTAACGCGTATCAACTGGCTGTCACCATGACGCTGCTGTCGCTGTCGTCGCTGGGCGATATCGTCGGTTACCGTCGGGTGTATCTGGTGGGGTTGGTGCTGTTTACGCTGATGTCGTTTGTCTGCGCGATGTCAGATTCGCTCGCAACGCTGACGCTGGCGCGCATTCTGCAAGGGCTGGCGGCGGCCGCGTTGATGAGCGTCAACACGGCGTTGATCCGGCTTATCTACCCCAGAGATCGACTGGGGCGGGGTATGGCGATCAACTCGCTGGTGGTGGCGGTATCCACCGCGGCCGGGCCGACCATCGCCGCCGGGATTCTGGGCGTGGCGTCGTGGCAGTGGTTGTTTGCCATTAATGTGCCATTCGGCGTGGTGGCCATGATACTGGGCTGGCGTTTCCTGCCGCGTAACGATGGCATGAGAACACAGCGCTTCGATACCCCAAGCGCGGTACTGAATGCGCTGACCTTCGGGCTGTTTTTCGTGGCGTTGGGGGGCTTTGCCCACCAACAGAATAGCTGGCTGGTGCTGGGCGAATTGTTGCTGACCTTGCTGGTCGGCGGCTATTTTTTCCGTCGCCAGCTGCGCCAGCCTTATCCGCTGCTGCCGGTGGATCTGCTGCGTATTCCGGTGTTTGCGTTGTCGATGGGCACATCCGTCAGTTCGTTCTGCGCCCAGATGCTGGCGATGGTCTCGCTGCCGTTCTATTTCCAGAGTGCATTGGGGATGAATGAAATCGAGACCGGTTTGCTGCTGACACCCTGGCCGTTGGCGATCATGGCGGTGGCACCGCTGGCGGGGCGCTTGATTGAGCGTTTTAACGCTGGGATTTTGTGTACCATCGGGCTGGCGCTGTTCGCGCTCGGGCTGTTTTCTCTGGCCTGGTTACCGGCGAAGCCTGGCTATCTGGAGATCTGCCTGCGCATGATGTTGTGCGGTATTGGGTTTGGGCTGTTCCAGTCGCCGAATAATCACACCATCATCAGTGCGGCACCCCGTCATCGCAGCGGTGGTGCCAGCGGTATGTTGGGCACAGCCCGGCTGGTGGGGCAGACCACCGGCGCAGCACTGGTGGCACTGATGTTTAACCTGTTCGGCGGGTTAGGGACCCATGCAGCGTTGATGACGGCCGGTACTTTTGCGACGCTGGCCGCCATTGTCAGCGGCCAGCGGATTTCGCGTCTGAAAACGGACTAGTCAGCTTGTTGCCTGATGGCGGGCAGGCGTTGAAACGACGGCAACGCGCAGAGGCGTTGCGTAAGCTGATGCGCCTGCTGCGCGCTCACCAGATTGGTGAAGCCAAGCAGTAATCCTTCCTCGTGGCCTGGCTGTTGCCGCCATTGGCTCAGTGCCTGAATGGATAACCCGGCACTGACCGCTTCTGCCGCGATATCCGCATCGTGTGCGCTGCCCGGCGGCAGGCGGGCCAGCAGGTGCATGCCGCCTGCACTGGCGTGAAGCTGCAAACGGTGGTCGGCAAGCGTGGTGAGTGCGTCTTGCAGATAACGGCGACGCTCAGCGTAGAGTGTGCGCATTTTTCTGATGTGTCGGGCGAAATACCCGCGCTCCATAAAATCGGCGGCGGTGGCCTGCGGCAGGATAAACCCGTTACTGTGCAGGAGAGCGGCCGTTTGCCGAAAGACCCTAAGCTGTGCCTGTGGTACCACCAGATAAGCCAGCCTGAGACCGGGGAAAAACACCTTACTGAAGGTGCCGGTGTAAATAACCCGCTCGTCGCTATCCAGACTTTTGAGCGCCGGTAATGGCCGACCGTGATAGCGGAATTCACTGTCGTAATCATCTTCGATAATCCACGCCTCCCGGCGAGCTGCCCACGCCAGCAACGCCAGACGCCGCGGCAACGAGAGCGCGACGCCAAGCGGGCTTTGGTGGGTTGGCGTGACAACGGCAAAGCGGGCGTGCCCGGCGTATTGTTCGCCTGCCGCCACATCGATCCCCTCTTCATCCACCGATACCGGAGCCAGTTGCATACCCGCATGCAGCAGAAAGCGCCGCGCCAGCGGGTAGCCGGGGTCTTCATACCAACCCAGATCACCGGGTGTGAACAGCGATCGACAGATCAAATCCAGCGAGCAGTGATACCCGGCGGTGATAAAAACCTGATGCTCTGAGCAGGCGATACCGCGGGAAACGCCGAGATAGGCGGCAATCGCACGGCGTAACGGCAGGTATCCCTGTGGGTCAGGGTAGGCCAGCGCCTCACCGGACAGCGTTCGCAGGCATTGGCCCGTCAGTCGGTTCCAGGTTTTGCGAGGAAAGGCATCCAGAGCCGGTAATCCCAACTGGAACGGCAGAATCGCCGGGGGCGGCGGTTCGGGTTGCTGCCGTGACGGCGACGGAGCGGTGGGGGGATGACCCGGCGTCAGGTTGGTCAACCCGGGGGAAACGATCGTCCCTGCCGGACCCCGCGGCAACAGGTAACCTTCGCTGGTGAGCCTCTGATAGGCCGTTTCCACCGTGCCGCGTGCCAGATTCAGCTCGCTGGCGAGGCTGCGCACCGAGGGAACACGCTCGCCGGGGCGCAATTGCCCAGAGGCGATGGCATCGCGGATCCGCTGGTAAAGCTGTTGATGAAGTGGCGTGGACGGCGTTGACGAAAACGGTCTGGTCAGAAAATCCATCGGCTATGTCCTTATCAAAATGACATTTCTTGCCCCTATTGAGTAGGCCATTGTCGGCCTACAGTAACCCGCATTGCAACCCTCTTCATGGCGTAAGGATTGAAATGATGGCTGACATTCATCTGGCATGGGCCACGAGTCAGGCGGAACAACTGGCGTGTTTTAGTCTGATGCAGGCCTTGCGACCGCATTTAACCGACAGCGAGCAATTTGTTCGTCAGGTGCAACGGCAGGCACAGCATGGCTACCAGTTGCTGGTCGCCTGGCAGGCCGATGTTGCGCTCGGGCTCGCTGGGTACCGGGTGCAGGAAAATCTGGTGTATGGGCGCTTTCTGTACGTTGATGACCTGGTATGCCGGGACGAGGTGCGCGGGCAGGGCATTGGCGATCGGCTGATGCAGGCGATGTATCAGGAAGCGGCACGCGAGCAGTGTGCCCAACTGGTGCTGGATTCTGCGTTATCTAATGCGTTAGCTCACCGTTTCTATTTTCGTCAGGGGCTGTTGGCGCGAGCCCTACGTTTTAACGCGCCGATCCACAGTGGAGAAACACAATGAGTACATTACGTTTGCCGTATGCCACGCTGTCACCTGAAGCCTACCAGGGGCTGTTGACGACCAAAAAAGCGCTGGAGAAAAGCACGCTCGGTCTTGAACTGATCGAACTGGTTTATTTACGCATTTCGCAAATCAACGGCTGTGCCTTTTGTTTAAACATGCACGCCGGATGGTTGCGGCGCGCAGGCGTCAGCAATGAAAAAGTGGATAGTCTGGCAGGGTGGCGGGTGTGTTCGTTATACAGCCCACGTGAGCAGGCCGCGCTGGCGTGGACGGAGTCACTGGTCGACGTAGCGCAGACCCATGCACCGGATGCGGATTTTGCACCGCTGCGTGACCACTTCACCGAGGCGGAGATCGCCGATCTGTGCTTTGCCATCGCCCTGATGAGCGCGTTCAATCGGCTGGCTATCGGAGCACGCCAGTAGCCAGCTGATACCACCGGGCTGGCGCGAGCGTCCCGGTGGCAAGCGTCTGGTGGTCTGTGAAAGCGATTCCTGCGACCTGATGCTGCGGGTATCAGCTTGCCACCATCACCGTGACCCCCAGCGCCTCGAAGGCGTTGACGGCCTCCTGGCTGATGCCGGCATCGGTGATCAGGTAGTGGATGTTGCTCCAGTCACACGGCAGGGCAAACATCGATACCTTGCCTATCTTGCTGGAGTCCGCCACCACATACACCGTCTTGGCGGAGCGGATCATCGCGCTTTTGACCTTGATGTCGGTTTCGCTGGGAAAGCTCAGCCCCATACGCGGGGAGATGGCGGCGGTGGCGAGGAACAGTTTTTCGGCCAGCACGTTTTCGAAAAAGCTGGCGGCCTTTTCACCCGAAGTGGAGAGGGTAGGAAACTTGAAGGTGCCGCCGGTGAGCAGGATATTGATGCCGGGTTCGCCGCCCAGTTTGAGCGCGATATTGACCGCGGTGGTAATCACCGACAGCCGGTGAATATCCGTCATGTGTTCGACGATAGCGGTGGTGGTGGTACCGGAATCGAAAATCACCGTGTCGCCGTTTTCTATCTGCGTGGCAGCCAGCCGACCAATGGCGTCTTTCTCTGCCAGATTGATCTGTCGTTCCAGCAGCAAGGCACCGGTATTCTGCTTGCCGGTCACCAGCGTGGCACCGCCGTAATAACGCTGAACGTAACCCTCTTTTTGTAATTCGCGCAGATCGGTGCGGATCGTGGCTTCGGTCAGCCCGAAGGTTTCGGTCAACATTTTCACGGTGACGGTGCCGTCTTCGCGCACCATCTCCAGAATTTTCTCCCTGCGTTGCTGCATATCCGCCAGTTGTTCACTTTTGCTTTTCAATCGAAACTCTCCTGTACCGAAACCGGTGACGATGTTCCGCCGTCAACCCGCTAATTGATATCAAGTTTACCCTTCACCTGCGTTTAATGCGAGGTAAAGGCGGCGAAAAAGCATGGACATTTTCGCTGATCCCGCCATGCGATCCCCCGGTTCTTACGCTGTTTACGCCCACGGTTAGCGGATCGTTACCCTCTTTGGGTGGTTTTATTTTGATCTGCTTTTGTTTGATATTTGATCTCGTCCACAGAATAGGCTAAATAGAGGGTGTATGTTTTCGATCGAAAATCAATTGAAAGTGATCGGGAGCGATTTGTCAGCGATCAGGAGGTATAGGGTGGACGTACAGACAATCAGACAGACAGCGCGACAAGCCCGGCGCTATGTGTTGCAGATGAATCATCGGGCGGGCAAAGGGCACACCGGCGCGGACCTGTCGGAGGTAGATATTATCTGCACCCTGTTTATGGCGGTGATGGATCGTTCGCAGGCGCGGCCGAATCAGGATCGTTTCATTTTGTCGAAAGGCCACGGTGCAGGCGGGCTGTATTGCAGTGCCGCAGCGATGGGGCTGATTGACCCGGCGACACTGGATCAGTTTATGGGCGACGACACGCTGCTGGCCGGTCATCCGATTCATCAGAAACTGCCGGATCTGGTGGAGATTAACTCCGGGGCGTTGGGGCATGGGTTGTCGATCGGTGCCGGGCTGGCGCTGGGTAACAAACTGGCAAACCGTGCGCATCGTCGTGTCTTTGTGCTGATGGGTGACGGTGAATTGGCGGAAGGTTCCAACTGGGAAGCGGCGATGGCCGCCAGCAAATTCCGGCTGGATAACCTGGTCGCCATTGTCGATCGAAACCGTCTGCAACTGGCGGGCAAAACCGAAGACATCATGCCGCTGGAGCCGCTGGCGGATAAATGGCGCGCCTTTGGTTTTGAGGTCATCGAGTGCGACGGCCATGACCCGGCGGCCATCATCGACGCGGTAAATGCGCCAACCGTTGGCAAGCCGCGGGTGATCCTCGCCAATACCGAAAAAGGGCACGGCATTTCGTTTATGGCCAACGTACCGGCCTGGCACCACGCGGTGCCGAATGATCAACAGCTGGCGCAGGGGCTGGCGGAGCTGGAGGAGTGATGATGCAAGACTTACGTGATGCCGTAATCGCCACGCTGCTCGAAGAGCAAAACGCAGGCGCTAATCTGTGCGTTGTGGTGGCGGATTCCACCTCCACGTCGAAAATCGCACCGTTCGAGAAAGCCTTCCCTGAACGGGTGGTGAACGTCGGGATTGCCGAGCAAAACATGGTCGGGATGGCGACCGGTCTGTCGCTGAGCGGCCCGACGGTCTTTACCGCTAATGCGGCACCGTTCCTGCTGGCACGTTCTAACGAACAGGTGAAGAACGATATCTGTTATACCGACGCTAACGTCAAAATGCTGGGGCTGAACGCCGGGTTCGCCTACGGCCCGCTGGGGGCGACCCACCACTGTATGAACGATATCGCGATTGCCCGTTCGTTCGGCAATTTGCAGATTTTCGCCCCGGCGGATGCGGTGCAGGCCAGCGCGGTCGCGCGTTATGCCATTCATCATCGTGGGCCGGTGTATATCCGCATGGACAGCGACAAAGTGCCGGTGCTGCATGAGCCTGGCTGGTCGCTGACGCCGGGCAAACCGGAAGTGGTGCAGCAAGGGAGTGATGTGGTGGTGTTTTGCCTTGGCACCCTTGTCCATGAAGCGCTGGCCGCCGCAACGGATGCCACCATCGTATCCTTACCTTCATTGTGGCCTTTGGATGAAATATCACTGTTGGAAATTATTAGTGAGCACCGGTATGTGATCTCGATGGAAGAACACGTACTCAGTGGTGGCCTTGGCAGCATCATTGGTGAATTGTTGCATAAACACCACGCGCGGCAGCGCTTCACCGCACTGGGTGTCCCACCTTATGAATTTACTCATAGCAGCAGCCGCAGCGCATTGCGTCGTCAGTTCCATATCGACGCCGCCGGACTGCGCTTAACCCTGGAACAGCTTGCGTTACGCACCATTGCCTGAGGAGAACAACCTGATGAGTCATGACAACGAGTATGACGTGAATTTGCGTTATGGCGTGGATACCGGGCTCAGCCTGAACGACAAGGTGGCGGTGGTCACCGGTGGGCTGGGCGGTATCGCCATGGCGAGCAACGAAATGTTGCTGGAAAAAGGCGCGCGTCTGGCGCTGCTGTATCCCGCGTTTGAGCGTGACAAAGCGGCGCAGGCTGCCGAACAGTTTGACCCGACGCGAGTGTTGCTGGTCGAGTGCGACGTCACCGCGCCCGCCGACGTGGAAAACGCCTTTGCCACCGTCGCGGCGCACTACGGCCAGATAGACATCCTGGTCAACTGCGCGGGCTACGTGATGCTGCAACCAGTGCTGGAAACCGATTTCGACGAATGGCAAAAGCAGATTGCTGTCAACCTGACTGGCCCGTTCCTGTGCTCGCAGACGGCGGCGCGTCACATGGTGGCCGCTGGTCGCGGCGGCAAGATTATCAATATTGCCTCGCAAGCGGCGTCTATCGCTATCGATAACCATGTCGCCTACACCTCTGCCAAGGCGGGGTTGCTGGGCATGACCAAAGTGATGGCGAAAGAGCTGGCACCGCACCACATCAACGTCAACACACTGTCGCCGACGGTGGTGCTGACGCCGATGGGCGAGAAAGCGTGGCGCGGTGAGAAAGGCGAAGCGATGAAAAAGCTGATCCCACTCGGGCGTTTTGCCTACACCGATGAAATTGCCGCTGCGGTGCTGTTTTTCGCCAGTAACGGCAGCGACATGATCACCGGCGCTGATTTGATGATCGACGGCGGATTCACCATCTGGTGATGGCCGGGACACACTACCAATAGATTTAAAACAATAGATTCAAAAAAATAGATTTAAAAACAATTGATTACGCTGTTTCGCTGTACCCCGACAATAACGAAAGATAGAGAGATATCATCATGAAATTGCGTTCAATGCTGTTAACTGCTGCCATCACCAGTGCCTTATCGCTGACCGCCCACGCGGCGGAAAAAGGCACCATCATGATTCTGGTCAATTCACTGGATAACCCCTATTACGCGTCGGAGGCGAAAGGGGCGGACAAGAAAGCACAGGAGCTGGGGTATAAAACCACGGTGCTTTCCCACGGTGAAGACGTGAAGAAACAAAGCGAGCTTATCGACGCGGCCATCGGCAAGAAAGTACAGGGTATCGTGCTGGATAACGCTGATTCCACCGCCAGCGTTGCGGCGATCAAAAAAGCGAAGGACGCCGGTATTCCGGTGGTGCTGATCAACCGCGAAATCCCAGTGGATGACGTGGCGCTGGAACAGATTACCCACAATAACTTCCAGGCGGGTTCCGATGTCGCCAACGTGTTCGTCGAAAAGATGGGCGAGAAAGGCAAGTACGCCGAGCTGACCTGTAGCCTGGCGGATAACAACTGTGTGACCCGTTCCAAATCCTTCCATCAGGTGTTGGATCAGTACCCCGGCATGGTGAGCGTTGCCCGTCAGGATGCCAAAGGTACGTTGATCGACGGCAAACGTATCATGGACAGCATCTTGCAGGCGCACCCGGACGTGAAAGGGGTGATCTGCGGCAATGGCCCGGTGGCGCTGGGAGCGATTGCCGCGCTGAAAGCCGCCGGTCGTAATGATGTGGTGGTGGTCGGCATCGACGGCAGTAACGATGAGCGCGACGCCGTGAAAGAGGGCTCGCTGAAGGCCACCGTGATGTTACAGGCCCAGGCTATCGCCGCGCAGGGCGTGACCGACCTCGACAACTATCTCCAGAAGGGCGTGAAACCCGCCAAACAGCGCGTCATGTTCCGCGGCATCCTGATCCAACAGGGTAACGCGAGCAAGGTGCAAGACTTCAACTTCAAATCCTGAGTCCATGCTGTCGCGCCCCTGCGGGGGCGCAGAAGGAGAAGAGTATGTCCAGACAAGTCTGGCTGGCGCTGGCCATTCTTGGGTTGGGCGGATGCCGCATCGTGTCGCAGCAGGAACTGGCTGACCTGCGTCATCCCCCTAATCCTCATATGGCGAATATCGGGCAAACCTGGCAACAGAAGCTGGTGCCGCAACTGGTTAAAGAAGCACGTCCGCTTGCCGCCCTGATGAAAGACCTGCAAAGCAGCAACGATATGGATGCTGCCTGTAAGCAGTTTGGTTACCGTGCGCAGGATGAAAACGCCTGTGTGTTCACGGTGCGTATCACCGGCACGGTGGAACAACTCGATACCGCTTCACGCAGCGGCAAAATGCTGATTAAAGACGCCGACGGCCAGAGCATTCCGGTGCAACTGGGGCCGACGTTGCGCGGTACTGACCTGCGCGACAGCTATAAAGGCGCGAGTTATCAGGACTTTAACGACCAGGTGTTGTACGGCGATTTTGGCCGCGCCATCAATCAGCAGGCCCTGACGATGATTCAGGCGGCGCACCCGAAAGTGGGCGACCTGCTCGATGTCGTGGGGGTGTTCAGTAGCTGGGACATCCCGCAGGCGGTGCCGGATATCACACCGGCGCAGATAACGCGTGACGGTAAGGGGGGATGATGGCCGATATGAGCATGCCGATGAGAGCGGTGATGATGCCGGTAACCCCGGTGGTCACCACGGCATCGCCGACGACGCAGGCTGAGACCGCGCCGGAGGTGATTATCGAAACCCGCGACCTGTCACGCGTTTATCCGGGGGTGACCGCGCTCGATCAGGTCAACTACCGGGTGTATCGCAATAAGGTCAACGTGCTGATCGGTGAGAACGGCGCGGGTAAATCCACCATGATGAAGATGCTGGCCGGGGTGGAAACGCCGTCCTCTGGGCAGATTCTGCTGGATGGCAAACCGGTGACGCTGGGTTCGACCCAGCAGGCGGAACAACAGGGTATCAGCATCATTTTTCAGGAGCTGAACCTGTTCCCCAACATGAACGTGATGGACAACATTTTCATCGCCAATGAGTTTTTCCAGCGCGGCGTCATCAACGAAAAATTCCAGTACGCGCTGGCGAAAACCTTGCTGGAGCGGCTGGAGCTGGATATCGACCCCTACACCCCGCTGGGCGAGCTGGGCATCGGCCATCAGCAACTGGTGGAGATCGCCCGTGCGTTATCCAAAGACACCCGGGTGCTGATTATGGATGAGCCGACCTCGGCGCTGAGCCAGTCGGAGGTGAAGGTGCTGTTTGGGGTGATAGAGCAGCTCAAGCGGCGCGGCGTTACCATCATTTACATCTCCCACCGGCTGGAAGAGCTGATGGAGATTGGCGACCACATCACCATTTTCCGCGACGGCCGTTTCATCTGCGAGCGTGAAGTGCGCCACGCCAGCGTACCCTGGATCATCGAACAGATGGTCGGCGACAAGAAAAAGCATTTTGACTACCAGCCTGCGCCGCAGGGCGACATCGTGCTAACGGTGAGCGGGCTGACGGCGCTGCACCAAAGCGGCGGTTATCGCCTGAACGACGTCTCTTTTAGCCTGCGCAAAGGGGAAGTGGTGGGGATTTACGGCCTGCTGGGTGCCGGGCGTACCGAGCTGTTCAAAGGGCTGATTGGCCTGATGCCGTGCCAGCAGGGCCGCGTGCAACTGAACGACGACTGCCTCGACGGGCTGGGATTTCGCCAGCGGCTGGAAAAAGGCATCGCGCTGGTACCGGAAGACCGGCAGGGCGAAGGCATGGTGCAGTTGATGTCTATTCGCGCCAACATGACCCTGTCGTCGTTTAGCCTGCGCGGCTTCTGGCGCGCCTGGACGTGGCTGCGTGAACCGGATGAGGCCCGCCAGGTGGATGAGATGGTGCGCCAGCTGGCTATCAAAGTCAGCGACGACGAACTGCCGATCACTTCGCTATCCGGCGGCAACCAGCAGAAGGTGGTGCTGGGCAAGGCGCTGATGACCCGGCCGCAGGTGGTACTGCTCGACGAGCCAACCCGCGGTATCGATGTGGGAGCCAAAACCGATGTCTACCACCTGATCGGGCGTATGGCGCAGCAGGGATTATCGGTGATGTTTTCGTCGTCCGAACTGGACGAAGTGATGGCGCTGGCGGACCGCATTCTGGTGATGGCTGACGGCCGCATCACCGCCGATCTGCCGCGCAGTCAGGTCACCCGCGAAATCCTCATCAGCGCTTCCACCCCTCACGACTAACCGGCCGGAGTTCATCATGAGTCAAAAATACACGTTGTATATGTACCTGCTGAAGGCCCGTACCTTCATCGCTTTGCTGATCGTGATTGCCTTCTTCAGCCTGATGGTGCCGAATTTTCTCACCCCATCCAACCTGCTGATCATGACCCAACATGTGGCGATCACCGGGCTGCTGGCTATCGGCATGACGCTGGTGATACTCACCGGGGGTATCGATCTTTCCGTCGGTGCGGTCGCCGGTATCTGTGGCATGGTGGCCGGTGCGCTGCTCACTAACGGTATTCCACTGTGGGGCGGCAATATCCTGTTTCTCAATGTGCCGGAGGTGATCCTGGTCGTCTCGGTGCTAGGGATGCTGATTGGGCTGGTCAACGGCGTGGTGATCACCCGGCTGGTGGTGGCACCGTTTATCTGTACGCTGGGCATGATGTATGTCGCCCGTGGTGCCGCGCTGCTGTTCAATGACGGCAGCACCTACGCCAATCTCAACGGCATGCCTGAACTGGGCAACACCGGTTTTGCTTTCCTGGGTTCCGGCACGCTGCTCGGTATTTTTCTGCCGATCTGGCTGATGCTGGCGTTTTTGCTGCTCGGCCTGTATCTGACGCGTAAAACCCCGCTGGGCCGCTATATCTATGCCATCGGCGGCAATGAGTCCGCCGCCCGTCTCGCCGGAGTGCCGATCGTCAACGTCAAAATCTTCGTCTACGCCTTTTCCGGCCTGTGTGCCGCGCTGGTGGGGCTGGTGGTGGCCTCGCAACTGCAAACCGCCCACCCGATGACCGGCAATATGTTCGAGATGGACGCCATCGGTGCCACCGTGCTGGGCGGCACTGCGCTGGCGGGCGGACGCGGGCGGGTTTCCGGTTCGATCATCGGTGCATTTGTGATCGTGTTTCTGGCCGATGGCATGGTGATGATGGGTGTCAGCGACTTCTGGCAAATGGTGATCAAGGGGCTGGTGATCGTCACCGCCGTGGTGATCGACCAGTTCCAGCAACGGCTGCAAAATAAGGTGGTCATGATGCGTCGCCATGAAAAAAAGCAGTCAGTTAACCCGTTGTCGGAGGTGAGCCATGTCTAGAGACGTGATCATCGCACTCGACGAAGGCACCAGTAACGTCAAGGCGGTGGCGATTGACGCGCTCGGTCAGGTGGTGGCGCGTGCGTCACGCCCGCTTGGCCTGATGACCCCGCATGCCGGTTGGGTGGAGCAGGACGGTGAGGCGCTGCTGGCCGGGTCATTCGTGGTGGTGCGCGAGGTGATAGCCCAGGTCGGGGCTGAGCGGGTCGCGGCGCTGGCTATCAGCAACCAGCGGGAAACCGCTATCGGCTGGCGGCGTGATAACGGCCAGCCGATCTCCCCTGCACTGACCTGGCAGTGTTCCCGCTCGGCACCGTTTTGCGAACAGTTACGGCACAACCAGCAGGAGGCCGCTATCCGCGCGGCGACCGGGTTGCCGGTGGCCCCGCTGTTCTCCGGCTCGAAAATGCGCTGGCTACTGGATAACACACCGGATGGTCACGCCCGTGCGGCGCGTGGTGAGATTTGCCTCGGCACCATTGATGCCTGGCTGCTGTGGCACCTGACCGGCGGGCGGCAGTTCCGATGCGATCTCTCCAACGCTGCCCGTACTCAGTTGCTAAATCTGCACCACCTGCAATGGGATGACAGGATGCTAGCGTTGTTCGGCATTCCACGCGCCGCGTTGCCAGAGCTGATGCCGTCGGCCGGTGAGTTCGGTGTGACCTGCGGCGTGCCCGGCGTGGCGGACGGCATCCCGATTCTGGCGATGGTGGGCGATTCCCACGCCGCGCTGTACGGACACGGGCTGGGGCGTACGGGTGGGGTGAAAGCGACTTACGGCACCGGCTCGTCGGTGATGGCCCCGCTGGGCGTGCCGGATACCCGTATCACCACCCTGGCGACCACTGTGGCCTGGCACGATGGCGAGCGGGCGGTCTATGCGTTGGAGGGGAATATTCCTCACACCGGCGACGGCGTGGCCTGGATGCTACAGGCCACCGGGCTGAACGCCCTGCCAGAGACGGCACTGAGTGAAGCGTTGCAGACGTTGCCCGCCAGTATCGAGTCTACCGACGGGGTGTATTTCGTCCCGG
Source organism: Dickeya zeae NCPPB 2538 (assembly GCF_000406165.1). NCBI lineage: Bacteria > Pseudomonadati > Pseudomonadota > Gammaproteobacteria > Enterobacterales > Pectobacteriaceae > Dickeya > Dickeya zeae. The sequence goes on from NZ_CM001977.1 coordinate 491,492, forward strand.
CGCTGACGGGTGCGGGTGCGCCCTGGTGGAACGATCGCGCACGTGGCCTGATGTGCGGGCTCAGTCGCGGCAGTGGTCAGGCGCATCTGGTGCGTGCCGCTCTGGAGGCGATCGCCTACCAGATAGCCGATGTGGTGACCGCAATGAAGCAACACCCGGACTTCCATCTGGCGCACTTAATGGTCGATGGCGGGCCGACCCGCAACGCCTGGTTGATGCAGTTTCAGGCCGACCTGCTGGGTTGCCCGGTGGCGCGCAGCACCACCACCGAGCTTTCAGCGCTGGGGGCTGGTCTACTGGCGCGGCGCACGCTGGGCAGGTTGAGCGATCAGCAACTGGAACCGTTACTGCCGACGCACGACAGTTGGCTACCGGACGAGGCGCGCCATCAGCGTTATCAGGCGAGCTGGCGGGGGTGGCAGGAGGCGGTACAGCGTACCTTGTGGCAGGCGAATCATCCTAAGTGAGGAGCAGACGATGCAACGTGATTTTCATGGGAAGACGGTGGTGATTACCGGTGCCTGCCGCGGGATTGGCGCTGGCATCGCCGAACGGTTCGCCCGCGACGGCGCTCATCTGGTAATGGTGTCCAACTCGGAACGGGTGATGTCGACGGCGGCGGATATACAGCGCCGTTATAGCGCAGAGGTGTTGCCACTGGTGGTGGATGTCACCGATGAGGCACAGGTGCAGACGCTGTATCAGCAGGCGGCAGAGCGCTTCGGGCGGATTGACGTGTCGGTACAAAACGCCGGGGTAATCACCATCGATTATTTTGACCGGATGCCGAAGGCCGATTTCGAGCGGGTGCTGGCGGTAAACACCACCGGCGTGTGGCTGTGCTGCCGCGAGGCGGCGAAGTATATGGTGAAACAGCAGCACGGTTGCCTGATCAATACCTCGTCCGGGCAGGGGCGCAAAGGGTTTATCTATACGCCGCACTATGCCGCCAGCAAGATGGGCGTCATCGGCATTACCCAGAGCCTGGCACAAGAACTGGCCCCGTGGAACATCACCGTCAACGCGTTTTGCCCCGGCATCATCGACAGTGAAATGTGGGACTACAACGACCGGGTATGGGGTGAAATTCTCAGCACGGAGGAAAAACACTACGGCAAAGGGGAACTGATGGCGGAGTGGGTGCAAGGCATCCCGCTCAAACGTGCGGGTAAGCCGGAAGATGTAGCCGGGCTGGTGGCGTTCCTCGCATCAAGCGACGCGCGCTACATCACCGGCCAGACGATCAATGTGGACGGAGGGTTGATCATGTCGTGAGGGGGCGGTGCTATACCGTTATGCAGGCATCATGACGCACGCGATTAGGATAATTGCGTGCTATTTTCCAAATGCATCACGTATTTTGTTGTGCTGCGGTAATACCTGTTAAGATTGCCAGTGTTTTAAAGCAACGGTATTGGAATGATGATGCGGACAATCGAAATGTGTGCAGGCGCTGGTGGTCAGGCCCTTGGTTTGCATAAAGCGGGGTTTGAACACCGTGTACTGATTGAAATTGATGAGCATGCATGTGCAACTCTGCGTCATAACAACCATCATCTGGCATTAAACTGGGGAGAGATTCTGCAAGCGGACTTGCGCCGTTTCGCCATTGAGGATGCCCATCGATACTGTGGACAAATCGAATTGGTTGCAGGTGGGGTTCCCTGTCCACCTTTTAGCAAAGCTGGATTACAGTTAGGAAAAGACGATGAGAGAGATTTGTTTCCCGCTGCTCTGCACATTGTTGAGGCTGTAAAACCGATAGCCGTCATGATCGAAAATGTTGCCGGGCTACTGGAGGATAAATTTTCCTCTTACCGTACTGAAATTCAGTGCTCTCTCGATAAGTTGGGCTATCAATCAGAATGGCGATTGCTACAGGCCAGTGATTTTGGTGTCCCACAACTACGACCAAGGGCGATCCTTGTCGCTATCCTGTCACCTTATTTTGAGCGCTTTAGCTGGCCTATCCCCTTAACAAAAACGCCGGTGACGGTTGGAGAGGCGCTTTATGATTTGATGGCATCTGGTGGGTGGCCGGGCGCTGAGCATTGGAAGTTACACGCTAATGCGATAGCTCCAACACTGGTGGGGGGCTCGAAAAAGCATGGAGGGCCTGATTTGGGACCCAGTCGCGCAAAACGGCAATGGCAATCGTTAGGGGTTTATGCGCATCGTGTTGGCAATGACGATGAAATCCCAGGGGTTGATTTTAAAGGAGTACGTTTGCGGGACGGTACCATCAAGGCCGGATTTGAGGGCATGCCTTTGTTGAATGTACGAATGGCTGCCCGATTACAAGGGTTTCCTGATGAATGGACCTTTGTTGGTGCGAAAACGCATGCTTACCGACAAGTAGGAAACGCTTTCCCTCCCCCGGTTGCACAAGCGGTAGGTGAATGCTTACGCGAGGTCATTGCCTCCATTAAATCTGAACGGAGTCATGCTGCATGAAGGGATTAATCACTAGCCAGAGAGAGGCATTTCTTCGCAGGCTTATCGAGCAGGGAACATGGGGATTTTCCCGTTTTGATAAATATGGGTGCAAGAAAATAGCCAGTAATGCAGACAGTGGTCAGAAAACGAGTGTCCAGTTGTCTAATTTGTTGCTGGATAGGGTATGCCAACAGCTAGGTATTAACCCTGATATTACGGAGAGAAAAAAAGAAGGACAGACAGCAGGGAATGAATTTGAAGAAGCCTGTGCCTGGTTTCTTCAGCAAACGTTTCCTCGGTTAGAGAATTTACGCCCTGGGAAATGGGATATTATTCAAGTAAGACAGCGGAATAATGATGCTACTCTTGGGCGCTTCGAGCAATATTCACATCTGTCGGAACTGACTTCTCTGGCTGAGAAACATAAAGAGTTACGGAATTTTCTCGGGGATGGTTATACGGTATCACCAGATGTCATCATTACCCGAGAGCCTGAATCTGATGCAGATATTAATCAATTAACACCCATTGTTGATGATCTAACGGCAAGAAATACGATGCTGAGGCGAAGCAACCATTCCGGTGATAAGGCATTACCCTTACTGCATGCCAGCATTTCTTGTAAGTTCACTATGCGTTCTGACCGTGCACAAAATACGCGTACAGAAGCATTGAATCTGATTCGCTCCAGGAAAGGCAGAACACCGCATATAACATCTGTTACCGCTGAGCCCATGCCGAATCGACTGGCTTCTTTAGCTCTAGGTACAGGTGATCTCGATTATGTTTATCATTTTGCTCTCTATGAATTAATTGAGTGTTGTCGAGAGCTGGATCGTGACGATTATCTTGATACGCTCATGAGTATGATTGAAGGGAAACGGTTAAGAGATATCAGTGACCTGCCGTTTGATCTGGCTATCTAGGCTCTGCCGGATAATTTTTGAGATATGCCCCAAAGAATAGACGTCGCAGGGCTGTATGTTACGGAGTTAAAGAGTGTTGCGCGTTGGTTATTTAGGGAGTTTGCCCTATAACTTGTTAGGTGAGTAGGGTGTATCAGGTTGTTGCGCATCTGAGCGAGTATATCCGTCATACGACAAGTCGCAGTACCTGGCCCATTCCTCACTTGTCGCGTTACAAGGCTCAAATGATCTTTGCTCTAAAGGTCCAATGCCACGCAAGTTATTTTTGTATAAATCTGGTGTAATCGTACGTCTATCGCTCCCGCATTCTTTATTTGCCATCATGCTTTCACAAAAATAGAAATAACCTCTCCTTATTACGCATCACGCAAATGGTGCAGTCCGATTGTTTTTTGCACTGAAATAGACCCGTTACTGTAGAAATGGCACCGGGCGTGATTTATCCCGCTGTTTTTGTCATTCATTTTTATTATTGCCAGAGGTAATACATCCCCTGTTTATTGGCGCTTTCTCTTTTTGAGAAAGCATGTATCGAAAATCGGTAACGAGAATAATCCTTATTTGGCGCTGCTCTTGCAATATCACCGATGAATGCTTTGGGGTAGAGATCCTTTTTATTCATCCTTCTGGTGGTGGAGAACAGCATGGCTCGTAATCTGGCAAGACATATTCGGAAATCTGTTCGGAAATATGCATTAACCGCGTTACTGGCAGGTGTTTCCTGCACCAGCTATGCCGGCAAACAAAATGACACGCTGGTTTACGCCTCCGACAGTGAGGTGGAAAACGTCAGTCCGTACCACAATAACATGCGCGAAGGGGTGATTCTGGCGCACCTCGCCTGGGATACGCTGATTTATCGCGATCCGAAAACCGGGGAATATAAAGGTGAGCTGGCGACCGATTGGCAATGGGAATCGCCCACAGTATTACTGCTGCATCTGCGTAAAGGGGTGACCTTCCATAATGGCGATGCCTTTAGCGCCGATGATGTGGTGTACACCTTCGACAATATCGCCGGGCCGAATACCGCCTCGGTGATTCCACAAAGCGTGGATTGGATCGATAAGGTGGAAAAAGTAGACGACTACACGGTGCGTCTGCATCTGAAAAAACCATTTCCGGCAGCGCTGGAATATTTATCCGGCCCGACACCGATTTACCCCGCCCACTATTTTCAGCAGGTGAAACTGGAAGGCTTTAGCAAAGCACCGGTTGGCACCGGTCCGTACAAAATAGTTAAGGTCATGCCGGGGCAAGGCGTGATGATGGTGAAAAACCCGGACTATTTCAAAGACAGCCCCATCGGGCAGCCCAAAATCGGCAAGATACAGTTTGTGGTGATCCGCGACCCGGAAGCGCGTGTGGCCCAGTTGATGACCGGCCAGGTGGACTGGATCTGGCGCGTGGCGTCGGATCAGGTCGATTCGCTATCGGCCATGCCGAATATCGCGGTGAAAAGCGGTGAAACCATGCGTGTCGGCTTTTTGGCTCTGAACACCAACGCCACCGGCCCGGAAGGCGTGCCGTTCAAAGACTTGCGCGTGCGTCAGGCGATCAACTACGCCATTAACCGTCAGGCGATGGTCGATAATCTGGTGCGCGGCGGCAGTAAACCGGTGTACTCCGCCTGTTTTCGTACCCAGACCGCCTGCGATGCCAGCCAGGTAATCCAGTATCCCTATGACCCGGCCAAAGCGAAACAACTGCTGGCGCAAGCGGGCTATGCCAATGGGTTTGATACCGATCTGTGGGCGTACCGTGAGCGCGATTACGCTGAGGCCATTATTGGCGATTTACGCAAAGTCGGCATCCGTGCTCGGCTGCATTTTGTGCAGTACCCGGTGATGGCGAATGCGCTGGCGTCGGGGCAGGCCCCACTGGCGTTCAGCACCTGGGGATCGTTCTCTATCAATGACGCAACCGCGTTCGTCACCCCTTATTTCGGCGGCAAAGGCAGTGATATCTGGAAAGACCCCGCCGTGATGGCCGAACTGGCACAGGCGGATACCGTGATAGACCCGCAGCAGCGCCGCGCACAGTATGCCGCGCTGTTGGGGCACATTTCGGCGCAAGCCTACATGGCTCCGCTGTTCTCTTATTCCACCCATTACGCGTTTACCGCTGACCTGAACTTTCAGGACTGGCCGGATGAACTGCCGCGTTTCGCCGAAGCGAGCTGGAAGTAAGGGTGGCCGGGACACTGACCGCACGTGAGAGGTAAGGAGTGGGCTTATGGTGAAGTACGTTTTTCAACGGTTACTGGTGGCGCTGGCGGTGTTGTTTACCGTGGCGGCGGTCAGTTTTTCGCTGCTGCATCTGTCTGGTGATTTGGCGACCGCCATCGCCGGGCCGGATGCGACCGCCGAAACCATCGCCCAGATTCGGGTACAGAATGGGTTGGATAAACCGTTGCTGAGCCAGTTCTCTCACTGGATGTGGTCGGCGCTGCAACTGGATTTTGGCCGCTCATTCTATTTTGAAAACACAGTGATGGAACTGGTCGGCCAGCGTATGCCGGTCACCCTCAAGCTGGGTGGGGTGTCGTTGCTGCTGGCGTTAACGGTGGCTATCCCGCTTGGGGTGCTGGCGGCGGTCTTTCGGGATACCTGGGTCGATCGCTTCGCCATGCTGGTGTCGGTGGTGGGGCAGGCGATGCCCAATTTCTGGTTCGCGCTGGTGTTGATCCTCATTTTTGCCGTCGGGCTGAAATGGCTGCCGGTAGCGGGTAACGGTAGCTGGCAACACTTTGTGCTGCCCGCAGTGGCGCTGGGGTATTACGCCATGCCATCGCTGATGCGTCTGACCCGCTCCGGCATGCTCGACGTGCTCGGCTCCGACTACATCCGCACCGCTCGGGCCAAAGGGCTGAGCGCCTTTAAGGTGGTGGTCAAGCACGGTTTGCGTAACGCCATCATCCCGGTGGTGGCACTGGCGACGGTGGAACTGGGGTTCATGCTCGGTGGTTCGGTGGTGATCGAATCGGTGTTTTCGTTGCAGGGGCTGGGACAACTGGCGTGGGATTCCATCGCCCGCAACGACTTCCCGGTAGTGCAGGCCATCGTGTTGATCATTGCTGTGTTTTACATCGGGTTGACGTTTCTGGCGGATGTGCTCAACGCGCTACTCGACCCACGACTGCGCAGCAGATAAGGAGCCGTGATGAAAACTGCAATAGCACGACTGGCCGTGAGAATGAAAACCGCGCCGCAGCCTGGCCTGTTGCCGGAACCTGGGCCGTGGCAGCGCTGGCAGCGCAAGATTCTGGGGCACCACGGCATGACGATTGGGCTGTTGATTCTGGGGGCTATCGTGTTGCTGGCGCTACTGGCCCCGCTCATCAGCCCGCACGACCCCTATGCGCAGGATGTCAGCCGACGGTTGATCCCACCGGTGTGGCATGACAAAGGCAGTTGGACGCATCTGCTCGGTACCGACAAGCTGGGGCGGGATTACCTGAGCCGCCTGCTGTTCGGTGCCCGGGTGTCGCTCGCCATCGGGCTGGTGTCGGTGATGCTGGCAGGCACCATTGGCATTGCGCTGGGGGTACTGGCGGGGTACTTCGGCGGCCGGGTCGACGCGGTGGTGAGTTATCTGCTGACCGTGCGGTTGTCGATGCCGGTGATCCTGGTGGCGCTGGCACTGGCCTCGCTGGTGGGCGGCTCGGTCAAGGTGGTGATTATGCTGCTGGGCTTACTGTTATGGGACCGTTTTCTGATTGTCTCCCGCACGGTGACGCGTCAGCTACGCGAGGCTGAATTTATCGCTGCGGCGCAGACACTCGGCGCGTCGTCGCTGTTCATCATGCTGCGGGAGATTCTGCCTAATCTGCTGGGGCCGCTGACCGTAGTGGCGACGCTGGAAATCGCCCATGCCGTTTTGCTGGAAGCGACGTTGTCATTCCTCGGCCTTGGCGTACAACCACCGATGCCCTCCTGGGGGCTGATGGTGGCGGAAGGCAAAGCCTACATGTTCTTTCAGCCGTGGGTGATTGTGATCCCAGGTGTGGTGCTGGCGCTGTTGGTGTTGAGCATCAATCTGGTGGGTGACGGGTTGCGCGATGTTACTGCGCTGGATGGCCGCAACTGAGAGCCTACCCCACTAGGCTATTTTACTTGCCATTTTGGACCTGGGCAGTGCTCGAAATCCTCACGTACTACGTGTACGTTCCGGTTTCTCCGCGCTGTCCGTGTCCAAACTGGCTGCGCCAATGACGCCTATTGGGATAGGCTCTGAGGAGAACGCTATGCATACAACGATTGAAACTACCGGTGGGGCCAATCTGGCGGTTGGAGAGCAGAGCAAGGGGCAGGCTGAGATCGTGCTGGAGGTGAAAAACCTGCGGGTCGATTTGACGACGCCGCGCGGCACGTTGCACGCGGTGCGCGGCATCGATTTTTCGGTCCGGCGCGGTGAAATGCTGTGTCTGGTTGGTGAATCGGGGTGTGGCAAATCGATGACCTCGCTGGCGTTGATGGACCTGCTGCCACGTAATGCCGAGCGTCGTGCCGAGACGTTGCAGTTTCGTGGCACTGACCTGTTGGCGCTGAGCCCACGTGAGCGAGCGGCGTTGCGAGGCAGCCAGATGGCGATGATCTTTCAGGAGCCGATGACCTCGTTAAACCCGTCGTTCACGTTGGGAGATCAACTGTGTGAAACGCTGCTGGCGCACCGTAAGGTCTCGAAAGCCGAGGCTCGTGAACGAGCGGTGTACCTGATGAATCGTGTTGGCATTCCCATGGCGGCGGAACGACTACGGCAGTATCCGCATCAGCTCTCTGGTGGCCTGCGGCAACGCATCATGATCGCCATGGCGCTGATGTGCGGCCCGGAGTTGATCATCGCTGATGAACCGACCACCGCGCTGGACGTCACCATTCAGGCGCAGATCCTGCGGATGTTGCGCGAGCTGCAACAGGAATTTGGCACCGCGGTGGTATTTATCACCCATGACCTTGGCGTGGTGGCACGTATCGCTGACCGGGTGGCGGTGATGTACGCCGGGCAGGTGGTGGAAACCGCGCCAGTGATGGAACTGTTCCACCAGCCTTGTCACCCGTATACCCGTGGCTTGCTGGAGTGTATTCCGGTAGCCGGACGTACCGTGCCGGGTGAGCCGTTGCAGGCGATCCCCGGCGTGGTGCCGAGTTTGATCGGGCCGCAACAAGGCTGTGCGTTTCGCAACCGTTGCCAGCAGTGTCGCCAGGATTGTGCGCAGGAGCCGCCCTATGTGACGCTGACGGAAAACCATGCGGTACGTTGTGTGGACGCCGTGATGACGGAGGTAGCGGTATGAACCCGATAACCGCAGCAGGCGGTCGTGTGTTGCCACCTATTCCCGGCAACGATGATATTGCGCTGGAACTGTGTGCACTCAGCCGGGTGTTCCGACTCAACCGCGGGATGTTTTCAGCGCCCGGTGAAATCCGTGCGGTGGACAATGTGTCTTTACGCATTCGCCGGGGGGAAACGCTGGGGCTGGTGGGTGAGTCCGGCTGTGGCAAGAGTACGTTGGCGAAAATGCTGCTCGGCCTGCTGCCGCCCACATCCGGCAATGTGTTGATTGAAGGGCGTGAGATAGACGCGGGCGATCGCCGTGAGTTGGCCTGCCGCATGCAGCCTATCTTTCAGGATCCTTACTCCTCACTCAACCCGCGCCGCACGGTGGCGGATATCGTCGAAGTGGCGTTACGGCTGCACCACATCGGCACACCAGCGGAGCGTAAACAGCGGGTACGCGAGATGCTCGACAGAGTGGGGATGCCAGAGCGTACCCACGGTCAGTACCCCGGCCAGCTTTCTGGTGGTCAGCGTCAGCGGGTGGCGATTGCCCGCGCCTTAATCCTGCAACCGGCGATCCTGATTTGCGACGAGCCGACCTCCGCGCTGGATGTGTCGGTACAGGCACAGATCCTCAACCTGCTGTTGATGCTGAAAAAAGAGCTGGGCCTGACCTATCTGTTTATCAGCCATAACCTGTCGGTGGTGGAATATCTGGTGGATCACGTGGCGGTGATGCGTAAAGGCGCGATTGTTGAACAGGGCACCCGTGAGCAGGTGTTTGGCGCGCCACAGCACCCTTATACCCGCGCGTTGCTGGCATCGGTACTGACGCCTGAGCCGGGGCTGGGAATTCCGACGATTGAGGTGGCGTAACCCACGCAATCCGCAGAACGTGAACAGAAAAAAGGATCAACGATGACACGTGAAGAGATGATGCAACATGCGGCGGCGTATTTTGACTCCGGCGTATTTCGTAACGTGCTGGCACGCCGGGTGGCCTGCCAGACGGAAAGCCAGAACGTAGAGCGCGCCCCGGCGCTGATGGGCTACCTGACTGACGAGATGATCCCGTTGCTGGAAGCCATGGGGTTTGAGTGCCTGATTGTGCCGAATCCGGTGGCGGATCGCGGGCCTTTTCTGCTGGCGCGCCGCATGGAGCCAGCGGCGGCACTGACGGTGCTGACCTACGGCCACGGCGACGTGGTGATGGGCGATGCGGCACGCTGGCGCAGCGGATTATCACCGTGGACGCTGACGGCGGACGGTAACCGCTGGTACGGGCGCGGCACCGCCGACAACAAAGGCCAGCACACCATCAATCTGGCGGCGCTGGCTGTGGTACTGAGCGCCTGTGAAGGCCAGCTGGGCTACAACGTGAAGCTGATTCTGGAAATGGGCGAAGAGTGCGGATCGCCCGGTCTGGATGCCGTGTGCCAACAATACCGTGACTGGCTGGCGGCGGACCTATTCATCGCTTCGGACGGCCCGCGCGTCAGTGCGGAACGGCCGACCCTGTTTCTGGGTTCCCGCGGTGTATTCAACTTTGGCCTGCAATTGACGCTGCGTGACGGCGCGCACCATTCCGGCAACTGGGGCGGGTTGCTCAGTAATCCTGGTATCCGGCTGGCGCACGCGATCGGCTGTCTGGTGGATGCCAACGGCCGCATTCTGGTGCCGGAACTGCTGCCGCCACCGCTGTCCGCCTCGATGCGCCACGCCTTGTCCGGTCTGGAACTGGCTGGTGCGCCGGGCGACCCGGCTATCGATCCACACTGGGGAGAACCGGGGTTGAGTGCTGCCGAAAAGGTGTATGGCTGGAATACGCTGGATGTGCTGGCGTATGTCACCGGTAATCCGGATAAACCGGCGCACGCCATCCCGCCGACGGCTCGCGCCCAGTGCCATATGCGTTATGTGCCGGGCAGCGATGTGGAACACTTTGCCGAACACCTGCGTCGCCATCTTGATGCCTGCGGGTTTGAGGATGTGGACATCATCGACCCGGAGAACTGTTTTGAAGCCACCCGCATCGACCCGGACGACCCTTGGGTACATTGGGGTGTCGCCTCTATCGAACGTTCGGTCGGCAAACAGGCGGCGGTGTTACCCAACTTCGGCGGCGGTCTGCCCAATGCCTGTTTCCTGCGCACGCTTGGCTTGCCAACGCTGTGGGTACCGCACTCGTACCCCGCCTGCTCCCAGCACGCCCCCAACGAACACCTGCTGGCGGATGTCGCGCGCGAAGCACTGCACATCATGTGTGGCCTGTTTTGGGATTTGGCACAAGAGGGCCACGGGGTGAAGACGTTAAGAGAACAACATGTGATTGCGTGAACAAATATGACTGTGTGGACACATATGACTGTGTGCCCACCGATATTACTCACATCTTGATAGTGGCGTGTGTTGCCTTCTGGCGTAAAAAATTTTGCTGAGGGATGGGGGGCCGTAGGGTGAGCCGCATGGATGCGGCGAAAACTCGTGCCGCGCCGGGAGCGCGTCACGAGAGGCCCGTTAAGCGGCCACCTATCCCGAAGGTACCGCGCTAGCGGCAAAATTTAGCCAGCAAGCCCAGGTTCACAGGGAGGCGGCGTTTGAGCCTCCCTGTGTCGGGCGGAGCGAAAAATAGTAAAGATAAAATATGAGGTTAATACGCCCGAAACCTTCTCGGATTCTGAATGTGATGGCATGACGTTTCCGATAGATTCTGTCTCTCGGAGACCCTCTATGCATAACAGTGAAATTCGTTACTTTATGGCGGTGGTGAATACCGGCTCCATTAGCGCCGCCAGTCAGCAGTTGTTTGTGGCGGTGTCCGCCATCAGTCGGCAAATTCAGCGGCTGGAGACCCGGTTGGGAATGCCGCTGTTTGAACGTAGTACCCGCGGGATGGTGCTCAACCATGCCGGGCATATTCTGGCGAATCACGTGCGGCGCAGTATGGCCGACATGGAACTGGCGATAGCGGAAATGGAAGGGATGAAGTCGGCACGCCAGACCACATTGCGGGTGGCTTGTACCGATGGGCTGGCCCTTCACCTGCTGCCAACCCTGCTGGCGCGTTTTCGTGAGCAGCATCCCTACGTCAATTTTTATCTGACGGTCGGCAGCGCCCGGCAGGTGCCGGAGTGGTTGCGTAACGGCGAGTGCGACGCGGCCCTCAAGTTCTGTCTGGCGCCGGAACAAGGCGTGGACGTGCTGGCGTCGTTTCCGGCACCGGTACTGGTGTTTATGGCGCAAGACCATCCGCTGGCCAACCGGGATTTTCAACTGGCGGATTTGAACGCCTGGCCGGTGGCACTGCCGGATCCCTCCTCGACCATTCGGCAACTGTTTGATCTCTCGTGTCGAATGAACAATGTGTTTATCGAGCCGGCGTTTACCTGTAACCACTTCTCCAGCCTGTATGACTATGTGCGCACCACGCCGGAAGCGGTCAGTGTGTGTAGCCATTTCTCCATTCTATGCCGCGCCAGACATGATGGACTGACGATGAAAGCGGTCAATCTGGATCAACTGAGTCAGCGCACCTTGCAATTACACACCGAGATGGGCAGGCCACGTACCGCGCTTCTGGAGAGCTTTTTTGCGTTCCTCAGACAGACGCTACAGCAGCACGACCAGCATAGTCGACTGGATTTTGGGCTGCCGTTACGTTGAACGCTGTGCGGGATTTTAGTGTTTTTTTGAATGAAATTTTATTTCTTTTTATTGGTTTTTATTTGAATTTAAGTTTTCATTTTTAATTTATATATTAATTTTTAATAAAAAATGAAGATAAAAACGCAATTTAAATTAAGTGGTTTTTCTGTAGTATCAAAGGTCAGCGATGAGGTGTTTTCCCTGCGAAAAACGTTCATCTGATGCCTGTTCAATCTACGTTAGCTACCCCGGAGCCTGACCATGAATCTGGAAAAATTCCCGCGTTATCCTTTAACTTTCGGACCGTCGCCGATTACCCCGATGAAACGCCTGAGTGAATACCTGGGCGGTGATGTGGAGATTTATGCCAAGCGTGAAGACTGCAACAGCGGGCTGGCATTCGGTGGCAACAAAACCCGTAAGCTGGAGTACCTGATCCCGGAAGCGCTGGCGCAGGGGTGCGACACGCTGGTGTCGATTGGCGGCGTCCAGTCCAACCAGACTCGTCAGGTGGCGGCGGTGGCGGCACACCTGGGGATGAAATGTATTCTGGTGCAGGAAAACTGGGTTAACTATGCCGACGCGGTGTACGACCGGGTGGGGAATATCGAGTTGTCGCGCATTATGGGGGCGGATGTCCGTCTTGACCCGGCCGGTTTTGATATCGGTATTCGCGAAAGCTGGAAGCAGGCGATGGAAGAAGCCTCACAAAATGGCGGTAAACCGTTCCCGATCCCAGCAGGGTGTTCTGAGCATCCGTACGGTGGGTTGGGGTTTGTCGGTTTTGCCGAAGAAGTACGCCAGCAGGAAAAAGAATTGGGCTTCAAATTTGACTATATCGTGGTGTGCTCGGTCACCGGCAGTACTCAGGCTGGGATGGTGGTGGGCTTTGCCGCTGATGGCCGCGCCCGTAACGTTATCGGTATTGATGCGTCCGCCAAACCGGAAAAGACCAAAGCGCAAATCCTGCGTATCGCGCAGCACACCGCCGGTCTGGTTGAATTAGGTCGCGAGATTACCGAAGAGGACGTGGTGCTGGATACCCGTTACGGCGGCCCGGAATACGGCCTGCCGAATGACGGCACGCTGGAAGCTATCCGCCTGTGCGCCCGTCTGGAAGGGGTACTGACCGACCCGGTGTACGAAGGCAAGTCCATGCACGGTATGATAGACATGGTGCGCAACGGCGAATTCCCGAAAGGCTCCAAAGTGCTCTATGCCCACCTCGGCGGCGCACCAGCGCTGAGCGCTTACAGCTATATTTTCCGTAATGGCTGATTGCCGCTGTGGCGATTGCTGTTGTCGCGTATAACGCCGGGCTTGCCCGGCGTTATTGTTTGCCACTTGGCTTTTAAAACACCAACTGTGTTGTCGAGAGCACTTCCCGCAAGCCGATAAAGGAGCGGATCTGACGCACACCCGGCAGGAACAGCAACTGTTCGGCGTGCAGTTTATTGAAGCTCTGGTTGTCTTTGGTGCGGATCATCAGGATGTAGTCGAACTCGCCGGTGACCACGTGGCACTCCATGCAACCGCTGATCTTCTGCACCGCGGCTTCAAAATCTTCAAAACTTTTCGGGGTGGAGCGATCAAGCACGACACCGATCAATACCACCATGCCGACATTCAACGCCTGTGGGTTCAGCAGCGCGACATAGCCTTTGATTAACCCTATCTGCTTCAGGCGTTCCACACGTCGCAGACAGGCCGGTGCGCTGAGCTTGACCTTTTCCGCCAGCGCCACATTGGAAATAGAGGAATCAGACTGGAGATAACGCAGAATCGCCAGATCAAAGCGGTCAAGATTGAGGCCTTTGTCGTCTGGGCTGTCGGCTGTCGCGTTGGTTTTCATGATGGTCGAGTCTCAGTAAGAATCTGTCTTAATGTCGGTGAGCGGCGCAGTAAAATTGCGCATAAACTGAGTATGACGCAATGTATTCAACATGGCACGGGACTTTATCGTCAGAGATTCGATGGCGCGACAGGTTTCTGTGGCGTGTGCGCTTAAAGACAAGGGGGTGGGAGGGGGAAAGCAGGAAGAGAGCGGCGCGCGCAACGGGCACGCCGCCAGAGATTATTTCTGCAATTTGGCCTGTTTCAGGGCGTTGTACAAACGTGCCTTGTCGTGTTCGCTGAGGTTCTTCTGCGTAACGGCGTGCATAAACGCCGTGTGATTCAACTGGCTCAGGCTGCCGCCTTGTTTGTGCAGCGTATCGGCGAGTTGTTGCAGCAGAACGCCGTTCAGTTTAGCGATTTGCGCGCGCACTTCGTCTAACGGACGGGGCTGCCAGTCTTTCTCCGGCACGGCCAGCCAGTCAGCGCGGTAACGATACTGAATCGCCTTGGCGGCATCCATCTGCGCTTGAATAAAGGGGGTAACGGAATCTGCATCCAGCCCGTACTGCGTGGCCTGCTGTCGGCTGGCTTTCAGTACGTTATCCTCTTGTTGCAGGTCCTCAATCGCCAGATGATGAGCCGCTTTGTAGCCAGCCACATCTTTCATGTAGCCGAGGCGTTGGTTAACCAGTGAGGCTAAATCGGCGCTTTCCGCTGCCAGCGCACTGGTGCTGATCAGGCAGGCTACCAGACACATTGTCCGTAACATATTGTCTCCAGGTGGTTGAGAGTAAAAAGGCAGAGCCACAGTATCGACTCTGTCGTCACGATGCCCGCCTGCAGCGAACACCGTGGTAACGCCTGACTATCTTAAGTGCATGACATGACATTCCGCGTCATGTGAAGGGTATGGATTCGTAACCAGACGTACCTGGTCTTTTGCATTTCGTGCGGTAGTTTCAGTGCGTTACTGTGTGTTGCCGTTTTATCTGTCCGTCCCGCCAGCCTTGGTGGCACGCCCTTCATCGCCGCAGAATCATCGGTATCTGGTGGCAGCAATCAGAAGAGCGAGCCGTGAACGCCGGTTCATTTTTATAAAATTTTCATACTGTTGGACATACATTGATACAGGTCGCCCACCGATGAAGCGAAGCATCGTATCAACGGGATATATCGGGGTGGGGAGAGGACAGCGGCGTGTTTTCCCGTTTTTTACGCCGCAGGCCAATCAACAGCCCGATGCCTGCCAGTAGCGAGAGCGTGATAGCGATATGCATAAATCGGGTCAGTGGCCAGCCCTCGTGCTCGGACAAAAACAGAAAGACTCCCATCAACGGCAGCACTGACTGATTCAGCAGCACAATGAGCGATGAAGCGCTGGCCAGTCGCTCGTAGGGGATGAGCGTCAGGCGCAGTGTGCGCATGATATTGCCGGTAAATACCTTGCCGACAATGCCCAGTGAATAGAAGGTCAGGAAGGGCCCTAACTGGTCGAGCGTCGTGGTCAGCAGCAGCGACGCGATGACGATAAGGCCCAGCCCGATCGCCAGCAGCGTTTCCCGGCTCAGACGGTTGAGGGCGGCACCATAAACTAGCGTGGATAAAAATCCTGCCGCACCGGCGCAGATATCAATGAAACCAAAATATTTCACTGATAATCCCATTCGGTTTTCAATCAATGCCGCACCGCTGGACTCCACTAACCCATCAAACATATTATTTCCCAGCGCCAGTACGATCATCAAAATAATAAATGGACTTTTGATGATCGTTAGTAACGGAAATGAATTTATTTTGGCAGATTGTGGTGTATTCATTTTATTTTCTGATACATCGTCTGATGTGAAAGTAAACAGGCGAGAAGTCAGAAAATAATAGGCGTTGCATAAATAGAGTGTGGCGGCAATATACAGTAGCGTCAGAAAACCGTATTCGTATAACACCATACCGATCAGCGGCCCCAGCACCATGCCAAGTAAATCTAATCGGGTCAATACATTGGCATCGCGGTCAATATGACGGCTGTGGGCGGCGATCAGCTTTTCCACGGCAGTAATGGTTTGCGCGTTACCGATGGAAACCCCCGCCCCCAGCAACCCACAGGTTAAGGCCAGGATCAACGGTTGTTCGTTAAAATTCAGTACCAGGCACAGCAGCAGGCAACCGAATGCCTTGAGTGCATCGGAAGCGATGGATACAGGGCGCACCCCCAAACGGTCAATCAATACGCCAAGTGCCGGGGTTATCACGATACGTGGCAGCCACCATAACATATAAGACAAGCCGGAATAGGTCAGGCTTTGGGTTTCGGCATAGACCAGTACCGGAATAAGGAACACCATCAAGCCATCGGCGATAAACACCAATGTGAGAAAAAATAGCAAAACCGGACTCATGGGATAAATACCCCTGACAGTCTCCCCGTCATGTTCAGGTGGCGGATACGCCGGTTTTTTTCGCCATCCTTGCCGATTGCTTTATCAGCGTTGATCGTTCTATCAGCATCGACTGTTCTATCCGCTGCTGAGGATGGGCTGCACCGTCGCGTCCTGCTACCCAATTATTTAGGGTATATCAGGTCATGTTTTGTAAATTAAAAAAATGACGTAAGCGGGAAGTGGAAAATAAACGCTACGGCATCGTGTAAGACGACAAATATAATAATGTGTTGCTGAGAAAGTAAATGTTTATTTATTGACAAAACAAGTAATAAACATTTTTTGTTTAAATAATTTCACCGCTTATTATCAAATTTGCAGAAAAACACTGAATGTATCAGTCATGTTGTTGTCATGACTTTCTGACTATTCTGTCACAGTAGGCAGATGAACACAGGAGTGCAGCATGGATTTACCCGGTTTTGAGCAGGAACTCAGTCAATACGTCGCCCGTCATTTGGCGGACTCCACCGATGGTGCGCATGATCACCACCATCTGGTGCGGGTGGCGAATCATGCCCGGCACATTCAACAAAAAGAAGGTGGCGATCTGCGGGTGATTATCGCCGCTGCTTATTTGCATGACATTGTGCTGGTGCCGAAAAATCATCCGGATCGTAGTCGGGCATCACGTATGGCGGCTGAAGAAGCGGTGCGTATTGTGTCGCGGGATTTTCCTGATTTCCCCCATGAGTTGCAGTCAGCACTGTTCCATGCGGTTGAAGCACACAGTTTTAGCGCCGGTATCGCCGCAGAAACCCTGGAAGCGAAAATCGTGCAGGATGCCGACCGGCTCGATTCCCTTGGTGCGTTGGGGCTGGCGCGGGTGTTTTATGTGGCGGGCATGATGGGGCGTCCGTTATTTGACTCGCAAGACTTGTTTGCCTGCGAACGTGAGCTGGACGATCGCCTCTACACGTTGGATCACTTCCGCGTCAAACTGATGCGCCTGCCAGAAACCATGAATACGGCAGAGGGGAAACGCATTGCCGAAGCGAATGCGTCCTGGCTGGTGGATTTTCTTGCCAAACTGTCGGGGGAAGTGAACGGCGACCCAACGCGGCTTGACCCGCAGGTGCGCGAACGCTTTAACGCCTGGCATCCCTGGCTGGTTTGATAACGGTCGGTTTGGGTACTGGAATCCGTGGTTTTTTGCTGTCTCTGTGACGAAGAATGGCCGCGATGTAACGCAGAGCGGCCGGGATCACGTCATATGATGTCGAATCATGTTATCGATAAGCGAAACTATTCAGTCAGAGGGACGGATGGATGGGAGCGTTGTCGCGCAGTCATGATAAACCGGCGGGTAATCAAAGCCTGTTACGGGGATTTTTGCTGCTTGAAATTTTAAGCAATTACCCGAATGGTTGCCCGCTGGCACACCTGGCCGGGTTGGCCCAGTTGAATAAAAGTACCGTGCATCGCTTGTTGCAGGGGTTGCAGGCATGTGGCTACGTGACCCCGGCACCGGCGGCGGGCAGCTATCGTTTGACCACCCGGTTTATTGCCGTCGGGCAGACATCACTGGCACCGCCAGAGGTGCTGCGGCTGATTGCCCCGCCGCTGCAGGCGTTGAACGCGGAGACCGGCGAGACCGTCAATTTTTCAAGACGTGAAGGCGACCACTGCATTTTGATCCATAAGCAGGAGCCGACGATCGGTATGTTGCGTACCCTCGCGTATCTGGGCCAACAGATGACGTTGTTCAGCTCGGCGATGGGGAAGCTGTTTTTAGCCGATGATACTGAAGACGCGCTCTTTGCCTACTGGGGCAAGCAACAGTCGTCTATTCGCAAGTTGACCCCGTATACCATTACCGATCCGTACCACATGAAGCGGGAACTGGAAGAAGTGCGTCAGCGTGGGGTGGCGTTCGACAGGGAAGAGCATGAGGTCGGCGTATCCTGCATGGCTGCGCCGGTATTGGATGCGAATCAGCGGGTGAAGTATGCCATTTCGTTGTCACTCTCTTCGGCCAAGTTGCGTCAAATCGATGAAGAAACTTTGTTAACGCCATTACGCCAGACCGCACAGGCGCTCTCGCTGGCGCTGAAAGCCCTGCCTGATGAGCAGTGAAACGCATCCTTTCGGGTTGTGGGGGTAAAGGTCAGGAGAAAAGGAGAGTGGGTGGAGTCGAAGAACAGCGAGGAACGGACAAACAGACCAAACGGGCCGTCGTAAGACGGCCCGTTTGTATCAGTTAGTTAAGACGCAGTGAGGATTGTTGAGTGTGAGTACCTAACTGGAAGAAGCGAACGGAGTCGCGCAACTGTTCACCTTGTTCCGTCATGGACTGTGCGGCAGTGGCCGCTTGCTCGACCAGCGCCGCGTTCTGCTGAGTGACGCGATCCATCTGATCGATAGCGACGCTGATTTCCTTAATCCCTTGATGCTGTTCGTTGGACGCCATCGAAATTTCCGCCACGATGTCGGTCACCTTGGTGACTGAACTGACGATTTCTTCCATCGCCTGATTCGCCGTGTCAGCATGGCGGGAGCCATCGGTAATTTTCTCGACCGTACCTTCGATCAGCGTTTTGATCTCTTTGGCGGCGTTGGCACTCTTTTGCGCCAGGTTACGCACTTCACCGGCCACCACGGCAAATCCTTTACCTTGCTCACCGGCACGTGCCGCTTCCACCGCCGCGTTGAGCGCCAGAATATTGGTCTGGAAGGCGATACCTTCAATCACCGCGATAATATCGACGATCTTCTGTGAACTGTGGGAGATTTCATGCATCCGCTTGAGCATGTCATCCACCACGTTACCGCCGTGCACCGCCGTCTGCGAGGTTTGCCGCGCCAGCTCGCTGGCCTGATGGGCGTTGTCGGCGTTACGTTTTACCGTTTCGGTAATCTGTTGCATGTTGGACGAGGTTTGCACCAACGATGCCGCCTGCTCTTCGGTACGCTGTGACAAGTCACTGTTACCCTGGGCTATTTCGCTGGCAGCCAGCGAAATAGACTCGCTGCCGTCAACAATCCCCCGGATGATTTCCGCCAGCTTGTCATTCATGAACTTCATGGTCGCCAGTAAGCTGGTGGTGTCGCCGTTACGCAGCGCAATCGGCACGCTCAGATTGCCTGATGCCACCTGATGCATGATGGCCGCGGCGTAGTCAGGTTCGCCACCCAACTGACGCGACAGGCTGCGGGTGATCAGTGTGGTGATGACCGCAGTGGCGATAAGCGCCAGCAGCAACAGACCGGACAGCATATACAGCGCATGCTGATAGCCTTCTTCTGACGCTGCCCCAGCCTGATCGCCAGAGGCAATTTCCATATCCACCAATTGCGCCAGATCTTTCATTAACTGGGTGCGGTATTTGGAGGAAACAGCACCGCTGATCTTGCTGGCTTCGTCCAGTTTTCCACCGTTAACTGCTTCAATAACCTTGGCGTTGACATCGACAAAGTTCTTAAAGTTATCCACTACCTGATTGAATAAGGCTTGTTTTTCCTGCGGTGCATTTTTCAGCAGGCTGGCGTAGTTGGCTTGTGCCTTAAGAAATAGATCCTGGTCCTGTAATAATTCAACCCGATGGCCCTCGACTTCCTGCGGTGTTTTTGAGGCGATGTATTGCACCTGCTGCAGTCGAATTTCCGACAGCATACCGCGCATTTCCAGCGTATAGCGTACTCCTGGCATACGGCTGTTTTTGAACGAGACAACATTATTATCACTGGCATTGAGCTGGTAGATAGCCACAACCCCTAACAACAACATCATAACGATGAGCACGGAGAAACCGAGCAGGAGCTTGGAGAAGACAGTTAATTGTGAGAGTTTTTTCATCGCTGCTTTCTTTTATTAACGGACGGTATCTTTAGTAACGGCATGGTAATTCAAAAATTTATTCCCGTGATAGGGTCAGGTCATCATTTTGGTAAATTGTTTTTTATTTTTGGAACAGTGTTTTTGTGACAACAATGGGTGATTTTTTGTCGTTTTTATGAGTCAGCAAAATATTTGTGGCGTGAAGCCATGGGGCGAGAGGGTGTTGTATTTCAATAACGCCATTTCATACAAAAAAATAATAGTATGAATGGGTGTCGATAACGACCGCCACGGAGCGGGCACCCGGTGGCGTTTCGCCTTATTGCGCGGCGCCCGCCGGGTTAGTTGAGATGGGAGGCTGTTGACAAACAGCGATGTTGTTTTATGAATGGTGAAGTTTGCCCGGTCAGTGAACAGTTTCGTGCGGAATAAACGGTATAATTTCTTTGCTGCTTTATCGCACGCACGACAATGAGAGGCTCAAACGCCGCCTCTCCTTGACCACTGGCTTGGTGGCTAAACAGTGGCGCTGCGCGCTACCTTCGGCGTTCGCCTTCGCTGTTCGGGCCGCCCGTGACGCGATTACTCGCCACATGCTGTGGCTCGCCCTACGGGCCAGCGTAAACGCTGTTCAAAAACGCTTTTCGCGTTTTTGTCAGACGCGGCACGGGCTTTCGCCGCGTCCAGCGGCTCACCCGGCGAAGTCATCCACCTCAGCACTGTTTGGGACGCCAGAAAACTCCACTCACCGATAATCAAGGTGTTTGTCAGCGATCTGATAGCAATTAGTCGAGATAAAAGACCGGTGCGAGTTCTGCGCTGACGGGGCTGTTGTCCGGGTTAGCAGGCATCACCTCTGTCATGTATTTCCACCAGCGCTGGCAGACGTCAGTCTGAGCGATGGCATTCCAGCGTTCCTCTGATTCGATTTCCACATACGCAAACAGCAGGTGGCGAGTCGGGTCGAGGAAAATACTGTAATGGTGCGCGCCGTGGGCTTTTAACTCGGCCTCCAGTTCCGGCCAGATAGGATTGTGACGACGCTGATATTCGTCGTGGCATTGCGCAAAAACCTGCATCACAAAGGCTTTTCTCAACATGATGGTCATCCTGTGGCGAGCGATCGCTAAAACGGTTATCCCGCATGAGGCGGGGGAAACGTCCCTGTGTCCCAGGCGGGCAGCGCGAAATCACCCGGTTTCACCCGCTGTCACCTGACGGTGAACCCGGCTGTTGTCGCTGCCCGCCGGGTGTCCTGGAGACTGAGGCGAGCCTGCCTGTTACGCGATAGGGTGCAAAGCAGCCGCCATTGGCGTAACCCCAAAGCGCTGTCCGAGGGCGATCAGCTCTTCGGTCGAGATGGTCTGTTTTTTGCCGCCCATCGAACGTACCTTGACCATCACTTCCGCCGATTTCTCCGCGGTGTCGATCAGGCCGAAGGCATCATCCAGCGAGGGGCCGGTGCCAAAAATACCGTGGAACGGCCACAATACCAGCGAGTGGTGCCGCATTTGTTCCGCTGTCGCATCGCCGATGGCGTCCGTTCCCGGCACCATCCACGGGACAATGCCGATACCGTCTGGGAATACCACCAGACATTCAGTACTGCCTTCCCACAGTTCACGGGTGAAGGTGGCGCTGTTCAGTTCCAGCACATAGCTCAGCGCGATCAGGTTGGTGGCGTGGCAATGCATGATCACCCGATCCCGCCCGCCGCTGACCTTCATACGCACGATGTGCGACTGGAAATGGGCCGCCAGCTCCGACGTTGGCAGGCCACCGTTAGTCAGCCCCCAGAAAATACGATAACCACGACCGTCGCCATTCACCTGCAACAGCACCAGATTGTCTGCCGGGTCCAGTTGCACATTGCGAAAGAACTTGCCGGATCCAGTGACGATAAACCAGCAGCCTGCCAGTTCCGGCATGGGCTGAGACAGCGTTTCATGGCGCGGGTGTGGATAGAAATCGCTTTCAAATGGCGTCACATCGTTTGTGGTCAGGCGCAGGCTGATGTTGCCGCCGTTGCGCTCATCCCAGCCTTTGAGCCACATATCGCTGGTGGCTTTGATCATTCCCTGTACAAACCAGGAGGAGAGAATTGATTGCATGGTGAATCCTTAACGTTGACAGATTAACGCTGACAGAGAACGGTGTTTTCGTAGTGGCGTACCGATTGCAGCCAGTCGCTGCCGGGCATGACGTCATGTTGCTGGCAGTAGTGCTCCCACACCGCCTGCCACGGCAGCGATTTCTGCTCTTCCAGCAGTGCCAGACGGGCGGTGTAGTCGCCGTTTTGTTCCAGCGTGCGCAGGGTGTCAGTGGGTTCCAGCAACGCGCGCAGCAAGGCTTTTTTCATGTTGCGGGTGCCGATAACCCAGGCGGCGATGCGGTTGATGGAGGCGTCGAAGAAATCCAGCCCGATATGCACCCGGTTAAACAGGTTATGGCGCACGATTTCATGGGCGATGGCTTGGGTTTCGTCGTCCAGCAGCACCACGTGGTCGCTGTCCCAACGTACCGGGCGGCTGACGTGCAGCAGCAGGCGTGGCACATACAGGCTGGCGCTGGAGATCTTGTCGGAAATCACTTCAGTGGGGTGGAAGTGCCCGGCGTCCAGACAAAGTGCCGTCTGGCGACTGGTGGCGTACCCCATGTAAAACTCGCCGGAGCCGACGGTAAAACTTTCCGCCCCTAACCCGAACAGCTTGCTCTCTACGGCGTCGATGTGGTGGGCCGGATCCAGTTTTTCCGCGATCACTTCATCCAGTGATGCCAGCAACCGCTGACGGAATGCCAGCCTGTCTACCGTCAGATCTTTCATCCCGTCCGGGATCCAGATATTCATGACCGAGGCTGTCCCCAGTTCGCGGCCGAACCAGGCGGAAATGCGGCGGCTGGCCTGACAGTGTTCTATCCAGAAGCGACGTATCTTTTCGTCCGGGTGCGACAGGGTAAACCCATCGCTACTAAAGGGGTGCGAAAAGCAGGTTGGGTTAAAATCCAGCCCCAGATGCTGTTCTTTGGCCCACGCGACCCAGTTGCTGAAATGCTGTGGTTCGATGGCATTACGCGCCACCGGCGTCTCCGATTCCAGATAGATCGCATGCAGATTAAGGCGTTTCGGGCCGGGAATGTGGCGAAAGGCTTGCTCCAGGTCGGCGCGTAATTCGCTGGCGTTGCGTGCCTTGCCGGGGTAGTTACCGGTTGCCTGAATACCGCCGGTCAACGCCCCGCCGTTGTGCTCGAAGCCGGTGACGTCATCGCCCTGCCAGCAGTGGATGGAAACCGGAATCTGATCGAGCTGGCGCAGTGCGGCATCCACATCGATATTCAGGCGGGCGTAACGTTCCTGGGCCAGACGCCAGGCTGTTTCTAGTGCGGTATTCATACGGTGAGCTCCTCATTAATCTGACACAGCGCCTGAAAGCGACGCCAGTGATCAGCAAAATCACTATCCTGTCGGGGGATAAACGGTTGTAGCGGGATGTTGTCGGTGAGAAGACGACGAAACGCCTCCAGGTTTGCCACGTCGCCCTGGGCTATCAACTGACAGCCGATATTGCCGAGGGTAGAGGCCTCAACCGGACCGGCCAGCACCGGCACCTGACAGACGTCAGCGCACAGTTGGTTGAGCAGGTGGTTGCGGCTACCGCCGCCGACAACATGCAAATGGCGTAACGGCGTACCGCGCAGCGCGCCGAGTGTCAGCAGGCCCTGACGGTAGGACAACGCCAGGCTATCCAGAATGCAGCGCACCAGCGCCACCGTGCCGACAGGCTGTGGCTGGTCGTGTTCACGGCAGAGTTCACGCAGGGCATCGCTCATGGAAGGCGGGTTAATCAGCCGTTCGTCGTTTGGGTTTATCAGGCTGACAAAGCCCGGTTGTGCTGCCGCCGCTTCAAGCAAGGCGGGCAGGTCGGTGACCTGTTGTTCCTGACATACCCGCTGCAACAGCCAGAGCCCCATAATATTTTTCAGTACCCGATAACGGCCGCCGACACCGCCTTCATTGGTGAGGTTCGCGGCCAGCGCCGCCGGGCCGGTCAGCGGCGTATGGCTTTCAATGCCGATAAGCGACCAGGTACCGGAGCTGAGATAAGCACTGTCTGCATCGGTCAGCGGGGTGGCGACCACCGCGCTGGCGGTGTCGTGGGTCGCCACGCTCACGATGGGTACCGCACGGCCGCTGGGTGCGACCCACTCCCCAAGCGTCTGGCCCGGTTGATGCGGGGTGGCAAGCCAGTTGGGCGGTATGCCCAGATAATCCAGCAGACCGTGGTCCCAGTCACCGCTGTGTAGATTCAGCAACTGCGTGGTGCTGGCGTTGGTGTATTCGCAGGCCATCTGGCCGGTTAACCGGTAGTGAAAATAGTCTGGGATCATCAGCAGATGCGCTATTTGACCCCAAACATCCGGCTCCTGCTGGCGCAGCGCCCGCAGTTGGTAGAGGGTATTGAACGGCAAAAACTGAATACCGGTCTGGCGGTAGAGGTGCTCGCGGCCCAGTTCGGCGGTGACCTGCGCCATCTGGCCGTCAGTACGATGGTCACGGTAAGAGTAGGTCAGGCCCAGCCGGTTTCCTTGCTTATCCAGCGCGATCATATCCACCCCCCAGCTGTCGATACCGATGCTGACCGGGTGAATGCCGCGGGCGTCGATGGTTTCAAGCCCGTGTCTAATCTGACGTTCCAGTTCGTCCAGATCCCACAGGTGATGCCCCTGCCAGTGACGCAGCGGGTTGCTGAAACGGTGAATTTCCTCCAGCGTTAACTGGCGGGTTTCGGTCCCCAGCGATGCCAGCATGACCCGTCCGCTGGATGCACCAAGATCGACTGCTACATAATGCCTGACCGCCATTGCCGTTCTCTCCGTTATCGATAAGGTGTGGGTGACTGTGTTTGGCAGTGTAGGAAAGTTGCGGCGGCGGCACCTTTGGGTGAGTGCCACCTGAAAAATGGGGATGGCAAAATGGCAAAGTTGGCTGTGAAGCGGTTCACGATTTGCGGTGATAGCCGGTGAGAGGCCCGCTTCAGATTGACGATAAGCGCCTGTGATCCTGACCACATTTCAGTGATTTAACGGCTGAATCTTGAAAAAATGACCTCGCGAGGGCCATGTCGCGGCGCTATTTTAAGGCGCAGGGGCCTCCCTTCAGACTACTCTCTCCGACAGGCGAATCAGTCAGGTGGAAGGGGGAATGCGACATGACACAACTTCATGGCGAGGAGTTTTTTGTTTCACCCGCGGCGACAGTAGCCGTAGAACCCCGGATGCCGCAGCACGCCTTTCCCGAGCACTATCACGACTTTTGGGAGATAGTGCTGGTCGAGCAAGGTGCCGGTGTGCACGTGTTCAACGATCAACCCTTCGCGCTTTGTAGCGGGGCGGTGTTTTTCGTGCGCGACAACGATCGCCATCTGTTTGAACAGGTGGAGGAACTGCACCTGACCAATGTGCTGTATCGCTCGCCGCGTGGGTTCCGCTTTCTGTCGGACATCGCGCCGTTTCTGCCGTATGGCGCGAATGGCGAGTGGCTGGGACAATGGCAACTGAATGCCGGGACGCAGCAGCAGGTCAAGCAGTTGATTCTGCAGCTGGCGGCGCTGGCGCGCCATGAACGACCGGAAGATATTGCGACCAGTGAAAGCCTGTTCCTGCAGATTCTGGTGCTGTTGCGGCAAAAGAGCTTTCAGACGCAGGGGGACGGCAGCGAGCGGCTGGGAATTCAGGCGTTGCTGGGCTGGTTGCAGCATAACTTCTGCGAAGAGGTGGACTGGGACACGCTGGCGGACCGTTTTTCGCTGTCGTTGCGTACGCTACACCGACAGGTAAAACAGCGCACCGGCATGACGCCACAGCGTTACCTGAACCGGTTGCGTCTGCTGGAAGCGCGGCGTCGGTTGCAGCACAGTGATGACTCGATTACCACCATCGCCCATGATTGTGGTTTCAGTGACAGTAATCACTTCTCCACCCAGTTCCGCAAAGCCTTTTCGCTGGCCCCGAAAGCGTTGCGCCATCAGGCGCTGTGTGAGGACTAAGAGCCCTAATGGGATAGGCTCTAACGTGATAGGGGCGACAGGCTGTGCTATCCCGCGGGTTAAAGCTACGAACGGAAGATTACTTTCTTACCGATAAAAATACGGTCACGGTGGCGGAGCGCAGCCCGCAGCCAGCGTTTCCGTTGCATCACCACGACTTTGACGAGCTGGTGATTGTCTGGCGCGGCAATGGCCTGCATCTGTGGAATGACGTGCCTTATCGCATCACATGCGGTGATCTGTTTTATGTCTCTGCCCGCGATCGCCACAGTTATGAATCGGTGCACGATCTGGAGCTGGACAATATTCTCTATATCCGCGAGCGCCTGACGCTACCTACCGACTGGCAAAATTTGTTGCCCGGCGGTGAGGTCCCGCAGCAACAACGTTACTGGCGGCTGGCGACCCAGAGCATGGATATCCTGCGCGACAAAGTGGAAAACCTGACGCAGGAGTGCATGAAATCGGACCCGCTGTCGTTACAGCTTAGCGAAGTACTGCTGTTGCAGATTGCACTGCTGGCGCTGCGGTATCGTTACGCACCGGAAAGCACCCAACTGGCGGATGCCCAGCAACTGGATTTACTGATGAATGCGCTGCGTGCAAGCATTGCCCGACCATTTCGGCTGGAGGATTTCTGCCAGTTGCACGGCATCAGCATGCGTAGTCTGCGTAGTCGCTTCAAACAGCAGACCGGTATGAGCGTGGCGCAATACCTGCGCCAGTTGCGGCTTTGTCGGGCAATGGAATTGCTGCGCCACAACCGGCAAACCATCAGTGAGGTGGCGGCTGAATGCGGTTTTGACGACAGCAATTATTTTTCCGTGGTATTTCATCAGGCATTCGGCGTCACCCCCAGCGGTTATCGGCAGCGCTTTCAGTCTGGCGCTAAAGTGTGAGCCGGTGGCGGCTCATTATTTCGAGGATGCTTGCCGTGCTGAGCGTGAGGTGCGGTAATAGCGCCAGAGTTTTATGATCGCTACATAAGCGAGCGTAGCGGCGATAAGATCGATAATTGACATTACCGCGATGTAGAAAAGCTCGGGGTCTTTCCAGCCCACGTTTTCTGATAGTGTTACTAACAGATCGGTTTGTTTACGGGTCAGTGGGACAGGGTAAGTATGAACATAGCGTACCGATAAGAGAAATAAAGCAAGAAATAGGAGTGTTTTGAGAATGTGATGGGCGATTTTTTTAGATCTAATAGTCATTTTCATGATATTGTTAAATGATTTTTCTTTAATGAAAATCATAAGTGTCCATCAGTTTTTTTATTATATCGTCGCCATACTTTCATGATTAATATATAGGCCACTATTGTGGTTATCAGCTCAATAACCAACATAGACGAGATATAAAGATCTTCTGGGTCACGAATACCTAATGTGGCAGACAGCTTGAAAAGCAGTGTAACCTGCTCTTTGGGCATAGGGAGCGGGTAGGTATGCACATAGCGTACTGATAGGAAAAACAAGACAATAAATAGTAGAGTTTTTATCATCCGGTGAATAAACGTGGTCATAGGCAATTTTTATTTTATGATTAATGTTTCATCGATTGATAGTATTTCCATGCTCGCATACTTAAGCCGTATAGCACCACGGTGATCATCATATTAATCATTAATACCGCCAGCAGGTAGAACCACTCCGGATCGCTAAATCCCAGGTAGTTAGCAACAGTGACAAGCCGGTCGGTCATGCTGCGGGTAAATGTTATTGGATAGGGATGAATATAGTGTAGCGATATCACGTAAAGGGTAAGAAAAAACAGTGTCTTGACCAGCTGTACCATCAGCTAAAACCTTCATGATCCATTTTGGTGTATGGCTTGCGAGTAGAAGATAGTATCACATTTATCGTCGGTACTTATCTTAGCTATGTTTACTATGGCGCACAGTGGCTCGCGCCATCACAAATAACATATTCCTGTTAATTGAAACTGTTATTTTATGATGGCGCGCTGAAATAACGTCAGGCGTGAATAGCGTTATGTTGTTGGTTAATTTCCACCGGGGCGACGGTGGACAGTAATTGCCGGGTATAAGGGTGCTGTGGTTGATTGAATATCTGTTCCACGGTGCCGTGTTCTACCACGTCGCCGTCTTTCATCACCGCAATCCGATGGCTCATGTGCTGGACCACGCCAAGATCGTGGGAGATAAACACCATCGACAGGTGTAAACGGTGCTGCAAGGCGACCAGCAGGTCCAGCACCTGTGCTTGCGTGGTGACATCCAGCGCGGATACCGGCTCGTCGCAAATCAGCACCTCTGGCTCTGCCGCCAGTGCTTGCGCGATGGAGATCCGCTGGCGTTGCCCGCCGGATAACGATTGTGGCCGTCTGGCGAGCAATGTGGGTGATAACCCCACCAGTTCCAGCAGGGCGAGAATACGCTGCTGGCGGGCTTGTGGGCTGAGATCGTGTCGCAGCCGCAACGGTTGCAGCAGGATCTGCTCAATCGTGAACTGCGGGTCGAACGAGCTGAGCGGATCCTGGGTGATGGTTTGAATGCGCGCGCGCAGCGGGCGGCGCTCTCGCTCCGCCAGCCTGCTCCAGGGGTGTCCGGCCAGGCGAACTTCACCGCTGTCCGGTGATTGTAACGCCAGTATCACCTTCCCGAGCGTGGTCTTGCCGGAGCCGGATTCGCCAACAATGCCCAGCGTTTCCCCCCGTTCTACCGCCAGCGAAATGTTATTCACCGCCGTCATCCGGCTACCATCCGGGCGCTTAAAGGAAACGGAGATACCATCGACCTGCAACGCCAGCCCGTCTTTTTTATGTGAGGTGTCGACAGAAGAGAGCAGGGATGAGGCCTGCGCACTGAGCGGGTTTTCCCCCGCCAGCCAGTGACCACGGGTTGCGGCGGTCGGAATAGCGGCCAGCAGACGGCGGGTATACGGATGCTGCGGAGCGGATAGCACCTGCTGCGCCGGGCCGTGCTCCACCAGCGCGCCGGTTTGCATCACCATGACCCGATCGGCGACCTGAGCGACAACCGCCAGATCATGGGTTATCAGCAGTACACCGTGCCCAGCCTGCGCCAGCGCGGTAAACAGTTTGAGGATCTGTTGCTGAACAGTGGCATCCAGCGCGGTAGTCGGCTCATCGGCGATCAGCAGTTTTGGCCCGGCGGCCAGCGCAGAGGCGATCAGTGTCCGTTGGCGCAGACCGCCCGACAGTTCATGCGGGTACTGTGCCGCCCGGTTGGCCGGGTCGGGAATACCGACCTGCGCCAGCAGATCAGCGACACGAACGGCCACATCGCTACGTGCTGCCAGCTTATGGGTCAGTAGCGGTTCCGCCACTTCCTGCCCGATGCGCCGTAATGGGTCGAGCGATACCAGCGCATCTTGCAACACAAAGCCTATCTCCCGGCCGCGTACCTGTTGCCATTGCCGGGCGCTCAGGTGTTGCAGGTCGCACCGGCTGCCGTCGTGGCGCACCAGTTCGATGGCGTTGGCCTCAATCTGTGCCCGTTCACCTGCCAGCCCGACCAGCGTGCGGGCAGTGACCGATTTACCGGAGCCGGATTCGCCCACCAGCGCCAGAATTTCCCCCGGATTAACCTGAAACGACAGGTTGCGCACCGATTCTACCGGCCCATGCGGACTGGGGAACGTCACGTTTAACCCTTCGACGCGTAATAACGGCTGCGAAGCAGACTGACTCATGCCGCCCCCTTAGCCAGAATGGCTTGTAAACGTCGGCCTAGCAGGGTGATGACGATAACCGACAGCGCCACTACGCTTGCCGGAAACAGGCTGACCCAGGGTGCGATATCCAAAAAGTTGCGGCCATCGGCCAGCAGTGCTCCCCATTCAGCGGTCGGTGGCACCACGCCAAGGCCGAGGAAACTGAGTGCCGAGGCGGACAACACCGCATTACCGACGCCGATGGTGGCGAGAATCAACAGCGGCCGCAGGGTGTTGGGAATGATATGACGCACCACGATGTAGAGTGGGTGTTCGCCCAGTGCGATGGCGTGCTCCACGTAGCCGGATAGTTTCACCTGCAACACCTGCGAGCGTACCAGTCGGGCATAACCGGCGACGCCTGAAAGCCCGACCGCCAGGAGTGTGTTTTCCGGGCCTCGGCCCAGCACGGCAATGACCAGCAACGCCAGTAACATTTCCGGGAACGCCAGCATGATGTCCAGCAGTCGCACCAGTACACGGCGTACTGGCAACGGTGCCAGCGCCGACAGTGTTCCCAGCAGCACACCGCCGACACAGGCAATGAGCATTGCGCCGACACCGATGCTCAGTGATAGCGATGTACCGTAGACCACACGGGTAAACACATCGCGGCCGAGCGGGTCGGTGCCGAACCAGTGGCCTGCGCTGGGTGGCTGGAGCACCGCGCCCATGTCCATTTCATCCGGCAGGCGGTGCGTGAACAGCGACGGGAAAAATACCGCCAGCAGCAACAGCAACACGGCCAGGGCTGGCAGCACGGTTGCCGGTGCCAGCCAGGGGCGGCGATCAGTGATATCTCTTAAACGGCGTATCCGCATCCGTAGTCCGTTATCTGTTACAGGCTGAGGGGAGAACGGTTTATAGGTTAACGGTTCACTGCTCATGAGCGTTCGCCTTTTTTCTTAAACGGGGGTCGATCAGTAGATAGAGCGCATCCACCAGCAGGTTGATGACCACAAACAGCAGCGCAGATAACATCACCAGTCCCAGCACCAGCGGCATATCGCGGCTTTCGATGGCATGCAGGGTAATCTGGCCGATACCAGCGCGGCCAAACACGGTTTCGGTCAGCACCGAACCGCTCAGCACCCCCGCCAGCAGCGTTCCGGTCAGCGTAGACGCGGCCAGTGCGCCGTGGCGCAGACCGTGGCGAAGGCGCAACCAGGTTTCGCTGACGCCTCGGGTGCGCACCGTCAGTGCAAACGGCTGTGACAACGCCTCTTCCAGACCATCACGCAGTACCTGACTGAGCAGCGCCGCCAGCGGCAGACTCAGGGTCACGACCGGCAGCACCAGTGATATCAGCCCGTCGTTGCCCATCACCGGGAACCATTGCAAGCGGAAACTGAATACGCTGAGCAGCACGATACCGACCCAGTAGACCGGCGTGCTGAGTAGCGTAAGTTCCAGCCAGGACATCAGCGCCCGTAGCCGGGCATGACGACCGGCGGTCAGCAAGGCATTCACGACGGAGAGCAGCAAGGCCAGCACTAACGCACTAATCGCCAGTTGAACCGTTTCCCGCATGGCGTCGCCAATCAAGGCGATGACCGGTTGCCGGTACTGATAGCTGATGCCGAAGTCGCCTTGCAGCGCCTGCCCGCAATAGCGCAGGTATTGCATCCACAGCGGCTGATCGAGCCCAAACTGCTTGATCAGCGCTGCACGGTAGGCTCCATCCACCACGTTATCGCCGCCGCTCAGGATAGCGACCGGATCACCGGGGATCAGTTTGACGGCAATAAACGTCAGCGTGGCTGCGCCCCATAGCACAGCCACAATGGTGAAGAGTCGCTGGAGCGCCGTGACAGCCAGGTTACGGTTTAATCCAGACATCATAGAAGTTCGGTTTGGCGTTGGTGGCCCAGCTAATGCCCTGTACTTTCTTCGACAGACCCAATTGGTAGGCTGGGATGAACAGCGGTACCGCGTAAGCCTGATCAAGCAATTCATGCTGGATAGCGCTGTAAAGCTGCTGACGTTCGGCATCGCTGGCACCGATAGCTTTTCTCAGCTTGTCATCCAGTGCGTGGATGCGGCTGAAGTTATTACCGTTAGGCGGAATATAGTTGGAGTCGAACACGGTGCGCAGGATATCCGGCTCGGCGCGTACGAAGTAGTTGGAGGCGATATCGTAGTCGTTATCGTTGGTACGGCTGATGAAGCCCCCACCGTCGACCGGATTAAGCTGGACGTCGATACCCGCCTGTTTCACCTGATACTGTACCGCCTGGAACAGGGTGATTTCCGCCGCTTCCGACGAGCCGGTGCTGTAGACGAACTGTACCGTCAGGCGTTTACCGTCTTTGGTGCGATAGCCTTCGCTATCTTTGGTTTTCCAGCCCGCATCGTCCAGCAACTGGTTGGCTTTTTTCAGGTCAAAGCCCCCCAGCGCAGCGGCGGATGGGTCGTAATACAGGGTCGACGGGCCCAGTACACTGTCGGCCGCTTTTAAGGTACCGAAGAACGCCACTTTGGTCGCTGAAGGGGCATCCACTGCGTGCAGGAAGGCGCGGCGTACGTTGATGTCCTGGAACGGGCCTTTAGACGTATTCAGGTAAAGTACACGGTTAACACCGGGGTTCTCGCGGGTGATCAATTCCAGACGGGTGTCTTTTTTCAGGGCGGTGGCGTTGGCTGGCGGTACGGCGTCAATCGCCTGTACCTGACCGCTGCTCAGAGCACCGAGACGCACCGACGATTCCGGCAGGTACTTGAATTCGATTTTATCCAGATACGCCGGACCGGAATGCGCAGCATAACCCGGCCCCCAGTGGTAATCCGGGCGTTTTGTCAGACGGCTGCCGCTGCCTTTGACAAACGATTCCAGAATAAACGGACCGGAACCGACGATAGTGTTGCTGGTATTCGGGGTGTTTTTCAGGTACGTCGGCGACTGAATGCCCAAATACGGCAGGCTCAGCCCCTGTAAAAGCGCGGCGAACGGACTCTTGTAACTTATCACCACAGTATAGTCGTCTGGCGTAGTAATACTGTCGATCGGCCCCAACAGCGATTTGGCGTAGCTGGAGGTGGTTTTCGGATCGAGAATACGGTCCAGATTGTATTTCACGGCGGCGGCGTCCAGTTTGGTGCCGTCACTGAAGGTCACGTCTTTGCGCAGGTGAAAGGTATAGCGGGTATTGTTGTCGCTGATTTCCCAGCGTTCAGCCAGCCAGGGGGTAAAGCGGTTGTCTTCCGCCTGTCCGACCAGCGAATCCACCACGTTGCGTGCCACCAGCGCGGCTACGGAGTAGGCGGTAATCGAGGGGTCGATAACCGGGGTGTCGCTGCCAAGCCCGATATTGAGCGTACCGCCTTGTACCGGGGTCGTCGCGTCTGCCGCTGTTGCGAAAGGCGATGTACTTACCGCCAGAGAAAGCAATCCTGCACTGAGCAAGGAGAACCGTGATGTTTTGCCTGTCTGAAATCGTATCGCCATTCCCTGAGTCCTCAACAATCTGCATCGTTTGCATGGAAAAAATCTGGTAATAGCACGGTACTCTAGGAGAACGTCATATGAGTGTAAAAGTATAAAAAATTATTTTTAATGTTCAAAAAGGCATAAAAAGAACAACAGGGCATGAGGAAAGATATCAGGCCGGATGGCGCATCGTATGACGGTAAACTATTTAACCTGGCGTACAGAAGAAGACAGCAGACGGGAAGATAAGTCAGAAGAGGTAAATACAGAACGCCCCTAATAGCTATCAGGGGCAGATAACCGTCATGCGAGCGATAAATCAGTGCGCGTGTTGCGTCGTCAGCGAATCTTCTGACTGGTGGGTGATACGGTTACGCAAGTCACGACGCGCCAGCTCCGCTACCCAGAAACAGAACATATGGCCGAAGATTTCTGAGAAGTGCTCAGCGAACGGCTGATCCCAAGGCGCGGGTACTGTACCGAACAGCGGCAGCAGTACGACGTGGAACACCGCCCACAGTACCAGACCGTAGAACGCACCCTGCCACAGTTTGATGCGCGGCCAGAATTCTGCGGCTACACAGTAAAGCACGGTAAACGTGATCGAAAAGCCGAAGTGCATGATGAAACTCATGATCGGTCGCGGGTTGCCATTGAACAAATAGGTCAGATGCGAAAGATCAAACGACATGCCAAGCTGTTGCAGTAATTGCTGAGGCGGGTTGGTCAGATCCCGTGCCGGGGTCCGGGGTGGGAAAGGAATTTCCCAGCCAAATTTGGCTATCGCGCAAATGATGCCGGCAATAATGCCAATCAGCACCGCCAGTATGATCTTTTCCTTTACAGTACGAGCTTGCATGCTATTTCTCCTTGGGAATAAAAAAAGAAAAGACGAACAGTGAATGAAACCCCAGAACAGGTTGGTACATGGATAAACCATGACACCTGAATTAGGTTTCGATGCACTTTCCTTTAAATGATTACGATCGCCTTTGTGAAAATCATACGCCTTTATATTTCGATATTCGAGTATTACTCATTCGTACTATCCCCCTGATGGGGTAATTGTTTTTCTAATTATGAAGAATGTATTCACTCATTGGCGTGATATGACTATTAATGGGTTATTGTGACAAGAATGTATATTAAATAACGTGTTAAACAGATTGTGATGTTCGTAAAAATCATCGTGTAATAAATGAAGTGTGTTTTTCTTTGGTTCGGATAATTTCAATTTAAAATAATTAAATGATGTCTGATTAATGGGAAATAATTGGCGTCATTCGTTTTTGAATATATTTATATACCCGTCATACTTCAAGTTGCAGGTGTGTTGGCTGCGTTCGCTCACCCGAATCACTTACCTAAGTAAGCTCATCGGGATTCGCTCTCTTGCCGCCTTCCTGCAACTCGAATTATTTTGGGTATAGTGGCCGCTACCTGATATTCAGACCGTCGCGATTCAAGAAAGCGTCATTCAAGAAAACATCACGCAGGGAAAACAAGGCAGGTATATTGGGCGACGGGCTGCGCCATCATCAATGCTCGCAGCCCGGTTATTGTCAGCTTATCCGGCGTGATCCAGCCATTCAGGCAGGTCGTTAAGTCCCATGGCCTGACGTACCAGCGTTGGCTTGATGCCTGGCAGTGTATCCGCCAACTTCAGGCCGATATCACGCAGCAGGCTGCCCACCGGGTGAGAACCGGCGAACAGGGTACGAAAGCCCTGCATACTCGCCAGCATCATGGCAGCACTGTGCTTACGACGCCGCTCGTAGCGCCGCAGATACAGATGCTGACCGATGTCTTTCCCTTGTGCCTGTAGCCGTTTAAGCTCGGCGATCAGTTCCGCCACATCCATGAAACCGAGGTTGACGCCCTGGCCTGCCAGTGGATGAATCGTGTGCGCGGCATCGCCCGTCAGCACCAGCCGGTGGGCGGCAAAGCTGCGGGCATAACGTGCGGTAAGCGGGAAGGTCTGGCGCTCGCTCTCCAACTGGCACAAGCCCAAACGCATATCGAAGGTGATAGCCAGTTGTCTGGCAAAGGCGTCAGCGGGCAGCTCGCGCAGGTGCTGAGCACGCTCTGGCGGCAGCGACCAGACGATGGAACTCAGATGTGGATCGCTCAGCGGCAGAAACGCCAGAATACCCTCACCGTGGAACACCTGGCTGGCAATCGCGTTATGCGGCTGTTCCGTGCGGATATTGGCGACTAACGCATGGTGGCCGTAATCCCAAAACGTCAGCGGAATGTCGGCGTGTTGGCGCAGCCAGGAGTGTGCGCCGTCGGCACCGACAACCAGCCGGGCGGTGAGCATGCCGCCGTCTTCCAGCGTAATAAAGGCTTCGTTCTCACCCCAGGCGACCTGACGCAATGTGGCAGGAGCCATGAGGGTGATATCCCGCGACTGGGCTGCCTGTTGCCACAACGCCCACTGGATGACGTCGTTTTCGATAATGTGGCCGAGGTGGGAAAAACCGAATTCCTCGCCGCAAAAACGAATATTACCGAAGCTGTCTTTATCCCAGACATACATGTCGTTGTAAGGGCTGAGTCGCTGTGCGGCAATCCCCGGCCAGACGTTGAGCTTGCGCAGTAACGCTTCACTGGCGGCATTGATGGCGGATACGCGAAGGGCGTGTGGGCCGTTTACCGACGGTTCGGTGGCGGCCTGCTTATCCAGCACTGCGACGCTCAGGCCGCTACCTTGCAGGCCGCAGGCCAGCGCCAGTCCGACCATGCCTCCACCCGCGATAACCACATCAAATGATTGCATAGAGCATGAATTCCTGTCTGTATTAACGTTCTACCCAGCCCAATGTACGCCGCGCCAGTACGTCACGCAGCAGCGGCAAGCTGTTCATGGCCATCAGCCCCAGATTCCGCCCAACTTCCATCGCCAATAGAGAGTTGGAAAAAACGCGCACCAGCCCATCCGTCAGGGCGACGGTGGTGTGCTGATCCGGCTCACGGCGGCGTTGATAGCGTTGTAGTACGGCCTGACTGCCCGGATCCTCACCTTGTGCGGCCGCGGCCACCAGGGTTTCCGCCAGCGTCATCACGTCGCGCAGGCCAAGGTTGAATCCTTGTCCGGCAATGGGGTGCAGGGTTTGTGCCGCATTCCCCACCAGCGCCAGCCGATGGCTGATATGCCGACTGGCGGTCGACAGCGCCAGCGGATAGCTATGGCGCTCACCGACGTGGGTGATGGCACCGAGCCGCCAGCCGAACGCCCGCTGTAATCGCAGGCGGAATTGCTCATCGCTCCAGCTATCGACTTCAGCCTGCTGCGATAAGGGATGGCACCACACCAACGAGCTGCGGCCTTTACTCATTGGCAGCAGTGCAAGTGGGCCGTGTTCGGTAAAGCGCTCATAGGCGCGGCCCTGATGCGCTTGCGCGGTAACGACATTTGCGATGATCGCCACCTGTTCATAAGGCGTGTGCTGCCACTGGATCCCCGCATGTTGTGCCAGCCGGGAGCGTGAACCGTCGGCCGCCACCAGCAACTGCCCCTCAAGGCGTGTGCCGTTGTCCAGCAGCAGCGAGGCGCTATCCCTCTCCCGTTGCAGGCTGACCACCGTGGCCGGGCAATGTAACCGCACGCCCGGCGCATGCTGTAATAACGCGAACAGGCGCTTGCCGGCGTCGTGCAATTCGACCACATGACCTAACGCGGGGACCCGATAATCACGGGCCTGCAATTGTACCCGGCCCGCATGGCCCCGATCGCTGACGTGTACGCTGGTGATGGGAGTGGCGACCGGCGACAGCGTTTGCCAGACGCCGATGGCATCCAGTTGCATGCTGGTACCCTGCGCCAGTGCGATGGCGCGAGCGTCAAAACCGGGATGTTGGCTTTCCTCTGGCGAGCGGGTTTCGACCAGATCGACCGCAAGTTTTCCGCCAGACAGATGGGATATAGCCAGCGCCAGTGTCGCGCCAGCCATGCCGCCGCCGACAATCATGATGGTCATGAAACGCGTCCTACCGCCCTTGCCATCAGTGCTTCGATCGCATCGGGGTCTTTGACGACGCCGCTGGTCAGCACTTCATTGCCGGTGGTGGTGATCACGATGTCGTCTTCGATGCGGATACCGATGCCGCGATAGGCCGCGGGTACATCGGCGTCCGGTGCGATATACAGCCCCGGCTCTACCGTTAGCACCATACCCGGCTCCAGCGTCCGGCCGCGATCGGCGGTGCCGTAATCGCCGACGTCATGGACGTCCATACCCAGCCAATGGCTCAGGCCGTGCATAAAGAACTGACGGTGGGCTTGTTCCGCGAACAGTGTATCGACATCGCCATGCAGGATGCCGAGTTTAATCAGGCCGCGCAGCATGATACGCACCACTTCTTCATTCACTTCGCGGATGCTACGACCCGGTGCGAACATCTCTATCGCACGTACCTCAGACTCCAGCACGATATCGTAAATAGCGCGTTGTGCCGGGGTGAATTTGCCGTTGACCGGGAATGTGCGGGTGATATCGCCCGCGTAGCCCTGGTATTCACACCCGGCGTCGATCAACACCAGGTCGCCGTCACGCATCTGGTTTTCATTTTCGGTGTAATGCAGGATACAGGCGTTTTCGCCGCTGCCGACAATGGTGTTATAAGACGGGTAACGCGCGCCGTGGCGGTTGAACTCGTGGTGGATTTCGCCTTCCAACTGATATTCGAACATGCCGGGGCGGCATTTTTCCATCGCACGGGTGTGGGCCAGTGCGCTGATTTCCCCTGCGCGGCGCAGGGTGTCGATTTCCGCCGGGGACTTGAACAGACGCATTTCGTGTACCCACGGACGCCAGTCAGTCAGGGTCGCCGGTGCGTTAAAGCCTTTGCGTGTACCGCCGGTACGCAACGTCTCGAGCGCGGCGAACACCAGTTTATCAGCGTGGGCGTATTCGCCCTGCGCGTGGTAGACCACGTCCAGACCATTGAGCAACAAGTGCAGTTGTTCGCCGATTTCGTTAAATGGCAGTGCCCGGTCCACGCCCAGTTTGGCGGGTGCAGCTTCCTGACCAAGACGACGACCAAACCAGATTTCAGCGGTGACATCGCGCACCCGGTTGAACAGCACGGTATGGTGATGATTTTCGTCGCTTTTAATCAGCAAAAGCGCGGCTTCCGGCTCATTGAAGCCGGTGAAATACCAGAAGTCGCTGTTCTGGCGGTACGGGTAGTCGCTGTCCGCGTTACGCTGAGCTTCTGGCGCAGCGAACAGGATCGCCGCGCTGCCGGGTGCCATTTTGTCCAGCAGAGCCAGACGACGGCGAAGGTATTCTTGTGAATTCATTACCTGCTCCTGAAAAGGGCATCAATGCAGCCTGTGTATTAATGCAGCGTCGGTTTTTTTTGCTCCGGCACCGTGCGTACCGGGCGGGTGAATTCGTTATGGCACATGATGGCCGCCACCCGCACGTATTCGATCACTTCTTCCAGCGACTGCTCCAGTTCGTCCTTGTCTTCATCTTCGTCGTAACCGAGCTGGGCGATATTACGCAGGTCATCAATCGCTTCTTTGAGTTCTCCCTGCGCTTTACCAAGACGAGGCTGGACAACGCCAAGACCGAGCAGGAAATGGTTGACCCATCCGGCCAGTGCATCGGCGCGGTCAAAGACGCTAACGTCTTCCTGCGTGTCGTCCGGCAGGTACAACTGGAACATGAAACCGTCGTCTTCCAGCGTATCGCGGGTCACCTGATACAATTGCTGTAACGGCTGGGCCAGCGTCTGCGGGAAAGCCATACCGTCGTTAGCCAATTCAAACGTCAGTGTTTTCCAGCTGTCATCGTGGTTGCCACCGCACAGTATGCCGCTTAACAGGCCGTGCATTTCGGCGGCGGTCAGGGCAACCTGATGCTGGTGCAAGAGCTGGTCGATAGCATCGTAACCGGGGAGTGTATTCTGTATAGACATGAGCATTCATCGTCGTTGGCAGGTCGTTCGTGTTATGCTACCACCAAGCTCCGTTGCTATACCAGCAAGCTCCGTCGGCAGACCTATACCCAATGGATTCACGTGACAGGACAACCGGCTTTCGTTTTGAGCAACGTCCCTGTCACTGACAATCTTATGGGTATAATAAAGGGCTTGTATCTTCTATTTTGGATATATATAGTAGCGCCCGCTTTTTCAAGGCCCCGTCACGGGCCGCGCAGCGGATGTCCCTCATGCGGGCGTGAAACGAAATAAGGCAGGAAGGTGACATGTCTGCACAACCGGTAGATATTCAGATTTTTGGCCGTTCGTTAAGAGTTAATTGTCCGCCAGAACAGCAGGATGCGCTGAATCAGGCTGCGGAGGATCTTAACCAGCGGTTGCAGGACCTCAAGGTGCGTACCCGGGTGACGAACACCGAGCAACTGGTGTTTATTGCCGCGCTTAACGTGTGTCATGAGCTGGCGCAGGAACGGCTGAAAACCCGCGACTATGCCGCGAATATGGAACAGCGTATTCGCATGTTGCAGCAGACGATTGAGCAGGCCTTGCTGGAGCAAGGGCGAATTACTGAACGTCAGGGCGCGCAATTTGAGTAGCGTGTCTCGTTTTGACAAAAGTCCGATTTTTTTGGGTAACACATCGCTACCAGACGTGATAAGGTAGCTTTGAAAGAACAAAATTTCTCTGAGATGTTCGTCAGCGGGCAAGTCCCCTGAGCCGATATTTCAACCAACAGAATGTAACGATCCGTAGTTGGTGAGCACGCTCGGTTCGGCCGAGAAGCCTTAAGATTGCGACGTTGCGTTCACCTTGAACCAAGGGTTCAAGGGTTACAGCCTGCGGCGGCATCTCGGAGATTCCCTCTCGTTTATCCCCTGTTAATTGCATGACAGTGACTGCGCATGAACCCAGCCAGTGCATCTTCCGATCTCTCTAGCGTTGCCTCGTTACGCCA
This sequence comes from Dickeya zeae NCPPB 2538, assembly GCF_000406165.1. NCBI lineage: Bacteria > Pseudomonadati > Pseudomonadota > Gammaproteobacteria > Enterobacterales > Pectobacteriaceae > Dickeya > Dickeya zeae. The sequence goes on from NZ_CM001977.1 coordinate 531,904, forward strand.
GCACATTCGCCAGCAGGTTCGTCAGCGTCGTCGTGCGTTAACGCCTTTGCAGCAAGCAGCCTTCGCCCAGCAGGCCGCTGAGCGGGTGATGACGAATCCGCGTCTGGTCGATGCTAAACGCGTCGCAGTGTTTTTATCATTTGACGGCGAGCTGAATACCCAACCGTTGATAGCCGCACTCTGGCAGCATCAAAAACAGGTCTATCTGCCGGTGCTGCACCCTTTTTGTCGCGGGCATTTGCTGTTTTTACGTTATGCGCCGGATACGGTACTGGTGTGGAATCGGCTGAAAATTCAGGAACCGCAGTTGGATGTGCGCGACGTATTGCCGGTTGAGCAACTCGATGTGTTGTTGACGCCACTGGTGGCGTTCGATGCAACCGGGCAGCGGCTGGGGATGGGCGGTGGGTTTTATGACCGCACGTTGCAACACTGGCAGTCGCGCGGCCCTTATCCGATCGGACTGGCACATGATTGCCAGCAGGTAGAGGCGTTACCGGTAGAAAGCTGGGACGTGCCGCTGCCGGAAATCATTACGCCTTCTCATCACTGGCACTGGTAGCCTCTGACTGGCAGCGAGGGGTTAGCTCGCCGCTGTCATTATTGGTGGCTGGCGGTCATGCCCCAACATCTGTTGCACCAGTTCTACGCAGCGCAGAAAGCGGCTGTCGTAGTCGGATTCGGTGACATGAACGTAAGGCACGTTATTTTCTGCCAGCATGTTTTTGAGCACATCCTGGAACGCTTTGCGATCCGCCGCGCTGCCGAGACTGCGCAAGCCGTCTGCCACCCACGGGGTGTTATTTTCCAGTAAAATCACCAGATCAAAGCGGTACTCTTCAATCAACGCCTGCACGAACGGGTGTTCCCGGCCTTCGTATTTTTTACAAAACGCCTGCGTGGTGATGAAGTCGGTGTCGATAAACGCCACTTTATTGGCGAATTTCACCGCAAAATCGATGTACTGAGCCTGACCGAGCGCGATTTTGTCGTAATCGGAATACTGTAGCGCCATTTCATCGCCACCCAGGTGGGAGAACACGTAGTCACGGCCGTATTCCCAGGCGCTGGTGGTGTTGAAGATATTCGCCAGCTTGTTGACCAGCGTAGACTTACCGCTGGATTCCCCGCCCAGAATCGCCACGGTGCGCACGAAAAATGGCTTCACTTCGGTAGGGATATACTCCCAGTAGCGAAACGGATCCTGACGGATCTGCGCGCCGCTGATGCTCATGAACGAGCGTTTCGGGTCGACCAGCACGGTGTCGATACCGAGGTGCTCTTTGTATTGCGCAGCGTCCTGCTCTTCACTGGTATAGACGTATTGCGGGTCGATACCTTTTTCCGCCATAAACTGTTTGATGCCGCGGCTCCACACATCCCAGCCGTGCGGATAGGGTTCCATACCCTCTTCGTTGAAGGCATGAATATGGATATTTTTTTGGTACTTGAAGGTTTGCAACAACCAGCGCAGACGGTCACTGACGGTGGGTTGCTGCGACATGGAACTGTGTTCAAACAACAGGCGATCGCGCGGCTCGTCGTAGCCAAGAATCACGTGCAGCTCGTCTACCTGACTACAGGCACGTTGAATCAGGTAAATGTGGCCGGTGTGTAGCGGGTAGAACTTACCAAACACCACACCGATACTTTTTTGCTGATAGGGGAATTCCAGCCCCAGAAAACGGTGCAGCGATTCCAGCTTTTGCGCGCTGGGGCTTTTGATTTTGGCATTGAGCAACTGGCTCAGATAGCCTTTGGTCATACCCGCGGCGTCGGCGACCTGTTGCAGGGTACAGCCTTTTTGTCTGATGGCTGTTTTCAGGTAATCGTAGGGAGACATGGTCTGATACTCCGATGTGGCGGATAACGCACTGCCATATTACTGTTCCGGCAAGTAAAGCCTAATGGAAATTACAGATCATCCAGAATCGCCAGCGCGTCCGATAGCTTTTTCGCGCCCATCACCTGCATATTGGCGGGTGGTTTCTTCGGCATGTTGGCAAACGGCACAATGGCGCGTTTAAACCCATGCTTGGCGGCTTCGATAATACGTTCCTGACCGCTTGGCACCGGGCGAATTTCTCCTGCCAGACCAACTTCACCGAATACCACCACATCCTGCGGCAGCGGTCGGTCGCGGAAGCTGGACACCAGCGATAACAGCAACGCCAGGTCGGCGCTGGTTTCTGTGACCTTGACGCCACCTACCACGTTGACGAACACGTCCTGATCCGACATCTGCAACCCGCCGTGGCGATGCAATACGGCCAGCAGAATCGCCAGCCGGTTTTGTTCCAGCCCAACGGCGACCCGGCGCGGGTTCGCCATCATCGATTGATCCACCAGTGCCTGAATCTCAACCAGCAGCGGTCGGGTGCCTTCCCATACCACCATCACGGAACTGCCCGATGTGATTTCATCACCCCGGCTCAGGAAGATGGCGGATGGATTATTCACTTCCCGCAGCCCCTGTTCCGTCATGGCGAATACGCCCAGTTCGTTGACGGCACCAAAACGGTTTTTGTGGCTGCGCAGCGTGCGAAAACGGGAGTCGGCGTCGCCATCGAGCAGTACCGAACAGTCAATACAATGTTCCAGTACCTTCGGGCCAGCCAGCGAGCCGTCTTTGGTGACGTGGCCGACCATGATGATGGCAACACCACGGGTTTTCGCAAAGCGCGTCAGGTAGGCGGCGGTTTCCCGCACCTGCGCCACGCTGCCGGGAGACGATTGAATATCGGCCAGATGCATCACCTGGATAGAGTCGATCACCATCAGCTTCGGTTGTTCCTGCTCGGCAATCAGGCAGATCTGCTCGATGCTGGTTTCCGACAGCATATTAATATGTTGAGCGGGCAGACCGAGGCGGTGGGCGCGCATCGCCACCTGCTGGAGAGATTCCTCGCCGGTGACGTACAGGGTTTTCATCTGTTCGGACAATTTGCACAGGGTTTGCAGCAGCAGGGTACTTTTACCCGCCCCCGGGTTACCGCCGATCAGAATGGCGCTGCCGGGGACCACGCCACCGCCCAATACCCGGTCAAACTCCAAAAAGCCGGTGGAGAAACGCGGCAGCGCCTCCAGGCTGATGTCAGAGAGTTTCTGCACCCGGCTGACACTGCCGCTGTCCCCGGCGTAACCGGAGAAGCGATCACTGCGTGACGAGGAAGTCGCGGCGGCCAGGCGCACCTCGGTGATGGTGTTCCAGGCGTGGCAGGCGCTGCATTGCCCCTGCCAGCGTGGGTAGTCAGCCCCGCATTCATTACAGACAAAAGCACGTTTGACGGCTTTGGCCATGAATTCCCTCCTGTTTACTACGCTTGCTCTTTACTGCTCTGTGAACGGGTATACGGTTCAGCTTTTTTCGTGTCGCAGGCTGCCACTGAGAATACACAATACGCCGGTCAGGTCCGCATGGCGGATAGTGACGGCACTTTGCTGGTTCACTTTCGGTTTGGCGTGGTAAGCGATGCCCAGCCCCGCGGCTTTAATCATCAGCAGGTCATTGGCACCGTCGCCGATGGCGACCGTTTGGTGTGCCGGGATAGCCAGCTTCTCGGCCAGTTGCTGCAGCGTATCGGCTTTATATTTCGCATCGATGATGGGGCCGACCACTTCACCGGTCAGTTTACCGTCGCGCATGCCCATTTCGTTGGCGACCGCCGCCACCAGACCGAGCTCGTCACGCAGGTAGTCGGCGAAATAGGTGAAACCGCCGGATGCGATAGCCAGGTGCCAGCCAGCCTCTTGTAACTGCTTGACCATGTTTTTCAAGCCTGGCATCAGCGGCAGTGTTTCCCGTACCTGTCGCAGAATATTGGCATCAGCGCCTTTCAGGGTACCGACACGCTGGCGCAGGCTGGCAGCAAAATCCAGTTCGCCGCGCATGGCGCGCTCGGTCACTTCCGCGACCTGTTCGCCGGTACCGGCCAGTTTGGCGATTTCATCGATACATTCGATCTGAATGGCGGTGGAATCCATGTCCATCACCAACAGACCGGGCGAGCGCAAACTCGGCCTGTCGCCCATCGGCGCGACATCCAGACCCAGTTCATGGGCAACCTTGGTGATGCGAGGCGTCAGGGTACCGGCCAGGCGTACCACCTGATAGTCGTCCACGCTCCAGGCACTGACTATTACCAGCGGTTCATCCAGACGACGCTGGATGCGGGATAGCAGATATTTGTCGAGCACATCGCCGTACATCAGCCAGCCGGTGTTACCGGCGCGATAGTCGAGCGGCATGACCTCGTCGTCACTCAACGATAAGGGTAAATTTGGCCAGCAGTTGATCTCATCGGGCAGATCGCTATAGGTCAAACGGTTCGACATGGGTTAAATATCCTTTCCTGCGGGTAGTGAGCATTGACGGGGTGGACGGCCACAAATTAACGCAACAAGCTATCCTATCGCTAACGCTTCTGGCAACATGAAAGTATCCAAATCGCGCAGGTATTCCCATGGTTCGGGCCCGGATTAAATTTCGCTTACATCGCACAGCCATTGTGCTGATCTGTCTGGCGCTGTTGGTGGTCTTATTGCAAGGCGCGTCTTATTTCAGCCTCAGCCATCAGATGGCCCGTTCCGAGCAGGTAGAAGAGCTGGCGCGCACGCTGACACGCCAGGTGGCATTCAATCTGACCCCGTTGCTGGAGAGTAACAACGATAACAGCAGCAAAATTGAAGAGATGTTGCAGCAGTTGACGGATCACAGCCGTATTCTGGATGCCGCCGTGTACCAGCAGGACGGCACGCTGGTGGCGCGGTCAGGTGAGCAGGTGGCTGTTCGTGACCGGCTGGCGCTCGATGGCAGCCGTGCCGGTAGTTACTTCAACCACCAGATGGTGGAGCCGCTCAACACCAAAGACGGCCCGATCGGTTTTTTGCGCATCACGCTGGATACCCATGTGCTGGCGACGGAAGCCCGTCAGGTGGATAACACCACTAACATCCTGCGGTTGATGATCATGATGGCGCTGGCCATTGGCATTATTCTGGCCCGTACCTTGTTGCAGCACCGTCGTTCCCGCTGGCAACAGTCGCCTTACCTGCTGACCGCGAATGCCTCGTCGCAGGATGATGAACCGGCGAATGACGACGGCGCTTCCGTGCCGGATAGCGATAAAACCCACAAACCCTAAACAGCGATTGATTACCGGCGTCGTGTCGCCACCATAAACAGACGCGGGTAGATAAGCAGGCTGTTGCCGTCGGCCTGAGTCGGGTAAGCCGCTTGCAGGCAGCTCTGGTAGCGTTGCAAAAAGTCCTGCTGTTCCTGCGCGTTCAACGGTGCCAGAAATGGGCGCAAGCCCGTGCCTTTCAACCACTCGATAATCGCCTGTGCTCCCCCCATGATGTGATAGTAGGTGGTCTGCCAGATATCCACGTCGCAACCGTGACTGACCAACACGTCATAATACTGCCCGGGGCTGAGCAGCGAGTGTCGGATCTGGTCTATGTCGCCAAATCGATCCCTCCACGGCCCTGCGGCGGCGACGCTACGCATCAGTTGGTGTGTGGGCTGGCTCAATGTGTCTGGCATTTGCACCGCCAGTACGCCACCCGGTGCCAGATGCGCCACCAACGCCGATAGCAGGCGCTCATGATCCGTCAACCATTGCAGCGAGGCGTTAGCGTAGATGACGTCTTGCGGGGTATCTGGTTGCCAGTCGGCGATGTCAGCCTGCTGGAATGTACAACCCGGCAAGCGTTGCTGCGCTTGTTGCAACATCGCGGCTGAGTTATCCACGCCGGTGACCTGCGCCTGCGGCCACGCCTGATGCAACAACTCGGTGCTGTTGCCTGGGCCGCATCCTAAGTCGGTGACGCTGGTGGGATGTGGATGTGAAATACGGGATAACAGTTCGAGGGCCGGACGGGTACGTTCATTGGCAAAACGCAGGTAAAGCTCAGGGTTCCAGTCTTGCATGGCTATCTCCTTGGCAGGTGCGAGCGATGGGGAAACCGGGTCAGGGAGTAGCAGCATAAGAAGTAGGCGGGATTTTTTCCATCCATTCCGGTGCATTTCCGGGGGATTTCGGGCAATACAGCACAATCAATCTCTAATCACCGATCGTTGATAATCGATCCCTGAGAATCGGTCCCTGACAGTAGGTCCCTGATTGTGCTGTAGCGCCGTTATAACCGCAGCATTACCCCAGACGTTGCTGGAACTGCTGCCATTGCTGCTGCAATGCATTGATGTTGTGTTGCTCCCAGTCGCTGGGTGATGAGGTGGGTTGCAGATACGTGCGGAAACGATCGAACCAGCCGTCGACGTCATTACCGCTTGCCAGCGCAAAAACCTGCTGGCGTTTGAGCTGCAGGTCGCTGGTGCCGGTGTCGTATTTCTGGAGCTGGCTTTGCGCCCATGCCGCGCGGGCGGTATCGCCCGTTTCGAGGCCAATGCGGTATTCCCCTTCCATCAGGGCTTTATTGATGGTGTCTTGTGCCGCGATTTTCTGGTTGGCAAATGCGTCGATGGCTGCCTGAGCCTGCTGTTGGTAGTCGCTGTTCAGGTACTTGTCTTTGATAGCGGTCAGCTCGGCTTTTTTCACGCTCAGTTGCATCGCGCTGGTGGTATCGCTTTGCTGTTCGGCAAAACCGTAGGCCAGCACGTTGTGAACCAGTGTCAGGAGGTCCTCTTTGCTGATATTGCTGTCGGCTTTGAGGTTGTTTGCCCAACTACTGAAGGTCAGCCCGTCGCTGGCGGTCACAGGGTCACGGAACAGCGGATTGTCCAGACTGACACCGGAAGACGTGCGGGAGAGCGCCTCATTGCGCAGATCGCGAATCGCATTCGTCAGTTTTTCCTGCTCTTCCTTGCTCAGTGTGTTGCTGGATGACGAGGCCTGACGCCAGCGCGCCAGCGTTTCTTCGGAAACCTTGATGCTGGTCGGCATCGTGATGGTTTTCCCGGTAATGGGGTCGCGCGATTCTGTGTGGGTGTCAGACGGCGTAGCGGTCTGGGACTGAGGTTGGCTATATCCCGTAATGCTGTTAACAGACAGGTTCATGCTCTCTCCTTTAAATCGGTAAGCGTTAGCCTGTCTGTTATCGGTAAATGTAAGTCAGATCTTTACAAATGTATCCAAATGTTATTTGGAACGGTGTGTTTTTAGAACGATGTGTTGAATGCAGGGTTTACGTGATGAGCGATTGTGCCGCGCCAGTAAATCGGAGAAAATGATCGGCTTATCCATCTGTCACTACGATGCCTGTCACTTAAGCCTGTGTGGGGGAAAACGCGTGTAAACGTGCTTAGAGGAATCTTTCAGCCGGGCGGCTGCGCTTAGCGCGAGCCCCGATGGCTTAATTGATTGGCATCAGACAGCTTTATCTGTCTTTATTTTCTATTTTGTCTGGTGCGACATCTCTGCGTGTAGAGGTGTCTGCGCCTCACTGTTAAAGAAGCCTGAATAACATGTCTCCAAGTGAATACGCACGCGAAGTCTCGAAACGTCGGACATTCGCTATTATCTCTCACCCTGACGCCGGTAAAACCACCATTACGGAAAAGGTATTGCTGTTCGGACAGGCGATCCAGGTTGCCGGTACGGTAAAAGGGCGCGGCTCCAACCAGCATGCTAAATCTGACTGGATGGAGATGGAAAAACAGCGTGGTATCTCGATTACCACCTCGGTGATGCAGTTCCCGTATCGCGAAAGTCTGGTCAACCTGCTCGATACACCGGGGCACGAAGACTTCTCTGAAGATACCTACCGCACGCTGACCGCTGTCGACTGCTGTCTGATGGTGATCGATGCCGCCAAAGGCGTTGAGGATCGGACCCGTAAGTTGATGGAAGTGACCCGTCTGCGCGATACGCCGATCCTGACCTTTATGAACAAACTCGACCGCGATATCCGTGATCCTATGGAATTGCTGGACGAGGTAGAAAACGAACTGAACATCGCCTGTGCGCCGATTACCTGGCCGATTGGCTGCGGTAAGCTGTTTAAAGGCGTCTACCACCTGTACAAAGACGAAACCTATCTTTACCAGAGCGGTATGGGTCATACCATTCAGGCCGTTCGTATCGTCAAAGGGTTGGATAACCCGGAACTGGATCAGGCGGTCGGTGACGATCTGGCGGCGCAATTGCGTGAAGAGCTGGAACTGGTCAAAGGCGCATCGCACGAATTCGAGCAAGAAGCGTTCCTGAATGGGGAGTTGACGCCGGTATTCTTCGGTACGGCGCTGGGTAACTTTGGTGTCGATCACATGCTGGATGGTTTGGTGGCCTGGGCGCCTGCGCCGATGCCGCGTAAGACCGACGCGCGTGTGGTGAGTGCCGATGAAGAGAAATTCAGCGGTTTTGTGTTCAAGATTCAGGCCAACATGGACCCGAAACATCGCGACCGCGTGGCGTTCATGCGGGTGGTGTCTGGCCGCTATGAAAAAGGGATGAAGCTGCGTCAGGTGCGTACCGGCAAAGACGTGGTGATCTCTGATGCACTGACGTTCATGGCAGGCGATCGCTCTCATGTGGAGGAAGCCTGGCCGGGTGACATTATCGGTTTGCATAACCATGGCACGATTCAGATTGGCGATACCTTTACTCAGGGTGAAGATCTGAAATTCACCGGTATCCCCAACTTCGCCCCGGAACTGTTCCGCCGTATCCGCCTGCGTGATCCGCTCAAGCAGAAGCAGTTGCTCAAAGGGCTGGTGCAGTTGTCCGAAGAGGGCGCGGTGCAGGTGTTCCGTCCGCTGATGAACAACGATTTGATCGTGGGTGCGGTCGGGGTGCTGCAGTTTGACGTGGTGGTAGCCCGCCTGAAAACCGAATACAACGTAGAAGCGGTGTACGAATCGGTGAACGTTTCCACCGCCCGTTGGGTTGAGTGCGGCGACGTGAAGAAATTCGAGGATTTCAAACGTAAGAACGAGTCAAACCTGGCGCTGGATGGCGGCGATAATCTCACGTATATCGCACCAACCATGGTGAACCTCAACCTCGCTCAGGAACGTTATCCTGATGTGAGGTTCTATAAAACCCGCGAGCATTAATCGCTGGTTTTCAGCCCACTCCAGCCGGAGTGGGCTTTTTATTTTATTCCTTAATTATCATCGTATTATTGCTGTATTCCCGCCATTTCTCTCATCACGGACAAATCTGAAATCACGACCGGTCGGCCATCCGGTGCTGGGTTTTTCCCTGCGATTGTCTATAGTTAACGGGGTGTTACTTTTCTGGTGTATTTGACTTTTAATACATAAAGTAATGGTTCGTTATTTTTATTTTATTTGTTTATTTGAATAAATAATCTGATGACGTGTAGCGAATCGTTCCGGCCTGAGGGGAGTTCCCCTGCGGTAAAACAGGCGATAACGATAAGGAAGGTTGCGATGAAAAAGACCACGATTGCATTTTCGCTGGCGACGGTATTTTCGCTGACGACGATAGTACTGGTGAGCGCCAACGCGCAGGCTGAGCAGGAAACGCTGGCGCAGCAGGCGCAGCGTATCGCGCAGACCGCCGGTAAAACCATCGACAATTCCGTACAACAAGCCACAGATTATGTGGATGACAGTACGCTCACTGCCAGAGTCAAAAGCGCATTACTGAAAGATGAAACGCTCGACAGCAATGACATCTCCGTTTCTACCCACGATGGGGTGGTGACACTCAGCGGGTTCATTGCCAGCCAACAGATGGCGACTGGTGCGGTGAAAATTGCTGCCCAGACTGAAGGGGTGAAATCAGTCAGCGATAAATTGCAGGTTAAAGATGGCAGCGGGGTGCAGTCGGTGGGCGGGTATGCTGACGATGCGTTGACCACCAGCACCATCAAAGCCAAACTTCTGGCCGATGACATCGTGCCTTCCCGCCATATCAAGGTGATAACCCAGGATGGCGTGGTGTTGCTGACCGGCCAGGTCGCCAACCGGGCGCAAGCCGAACGGGCGGAATCCATCGCTAAAGCGGTCAGCGGTGTGAAGAGCGTCAAGAACGAGCTGGCGGTGAAATCCTAAGCCACACACGTGACCCCCGGGGTATAAGCGAACGAAGTCCACACGTTTGTCATATTGTTTCGTCACACTGGCGGCGTAGTTTTTTATCTGACTTTTTCTGTGCTTGCTGGGGGTCATCATGATGAATCTGGATGTCGCGATGGGCAGATGGAAGCAGTTGAAGGGATGCCTGTGGGAACTGTGGGCAGAATATGTGGACAGCGACGATGCCTGGGTATCGGGAAACCACGATTTTCTGGCCGGTGTGATGCAGGAATATTACGGAAAAGAGCAGGACGAGGTATCCTCAGGGCATGACAGCCTGCACTGAGAGAGAGCCGTTGCCCACTGCCTTTTTAACTGATTCGATATCTGATGACCCGATGGTGACGCCCGTCGGGTTTATTGATACCCATTGTCACTTTGATTTTCCCCTGTTTGCGGATGATGCCGCAGGTAGTCTGGCGCAAGCCGGGCAGGCCGGGGTCCACCGTCTTATCATTCCTGCCGTTGCGGCTGAACATTTTGAACGGGTATTGTCGCTCAGTCAGTGCTGGCCTGCGCTTTACGCCGCACTGGGGCTGCATCCGTTGTATATCGCCGGACATCAGGAGTCGCATCTGGCCGAGCTGGCGTCCGCGCTTGAGCAGGCTTCGTCTCGTCTGGTAGCGGTGGGGGAAATCGGCCTGGATCTGTACATGTCGGATCCTCAATTTGAGCGGCAGAAAGCGTTTCTGGGCGCGCAACTTAAGCTGGCTGCCCGCCACGACCTGCCGGTTATTCTTCATTCCCGCCGTAGCCACGACCAACTGGCGCAAATGCTGCGTCGCTACCCGGTTCCTTGTACTGGCGTAGTGCATGGTTTTGCCGGGAGTTACGATCAGGCGATGACGTTTATTGGTCTGGGTTACTACATTGGCGTTGGCGGCACTATTACCTATCCCCGCGCTAACAAGACGCGTCAGGCGATCGCGCGCTTGCCGCTCGACCGGTTGTTGTTGGAGACTGATGCGCCGGATATGCCGGTGTGTGGATTTCAAGGGCAGCCGAATCGCCCGGAGCGTTTGGTTTATGTGTTCAACACGCTATGTGAACTGCGTTCTGAGCCGCCGCAGGTGATTGCGGACACCCTTCTTGCCAATACACAGCGACTGTTTCCTGCACTGCAATGATCAGCATCGGCGTTTATTGCCTACATTACGCGACTTAACGCTATACTTGGCGGCATAAGGGATGGGTTTAATGACCCTTATTAATCAAGGGAAGTGATTGGGAGTCGGGTTTTATTACCGGTTTCTCTTTGACGCGGGTGTAACCGTAGTCGGTGTTTTGCCGCGGGCGTTCACGTTCAAGCTGATGAAACATCGCTTATTTATCGGATAACCAGACAGTTAACGGCGTATATCCGGTTGCAGAGTGCAGTGACATGCTTTCTTCATTTATTAACAATATCGAATGGTTGACCGTTTATCAGGCCGGAAGTGCGGCCGCTTACCCTGGACATTGTGCCCGCTGTCATTTTGAGTTGTCGGCGTATCGCGATGATCTGTTCTCGCAGGCGGGTATTCCTGTTCCGGCGGAGATTGCCCGCTCGGTGCTGAAACGACGGGCTGAATATCTGGCGGGGCGTTATCTGGCGCAAAACGTCATGTCACGTTTGGGGGTGGAGGGCTATGTACTCACCAGCGCGCCCGATCGTTCGCCGCAGTGGCCTGCGGGGATCGCCGGTTCCCTGAGTCACAACGTTGACAGCGTGCTGTGTGCCGCGCATCGATGTGACCAGGACATGACGTGCGTTGGGCTGGATATTGAAACCCGGATGAGCGGCGAGCGTGCCGATAATCTGTGGCCCGGCATCGCCGATGAGATGGAATACGACTGGCTGCATTCCCACGCTCCCATTCCTTTCGCCAGTATGCTGACGCTGAGTTTCTCGGCCAAAGAGAGCCTGTTTAAAGCGCTGTATCCACAGGTGAAGCGCTACTTCGATTTTCTGGATGTGCGCATGGTCGGGCTGGATACCACGCAGCGAACGTTCACGCTGCAATTGCTGACTGACCTGTCTGCCGATTATCTGCAGGGGCTTTGTTTCTCCGGGTCTTATCAATTGCGGGATAACGATATCACCACCTTTCTGTTTCACTGAGCCGGATGGCACCACCACGACAGGGAACGACCACGATGAACATGACGGGAAATACGATACTGATCACCGGCGGAGGGTCAGGCATCGGGCTGGGGCTGGCGGCGGCGTTTCATCAGCGGGGTAATCAGGTGATTATCGCCGGGCGACACGCGACGACATTGCAGCAGGCAGCGGCGTCTTTTCCCGGTATGGCCTGGCAGGTGCTGGATCAGCGAGATCCTGAGGCTATCAGTGCGTTTGTCGCTCAGTTGCTACAGGATCATCCCACGCTCAATGTGGTAATCAATAACGCGGGGATCCAACGGCGTGAAGACCTGACCGCGGTGGATCCGCAGTCGATCACCGATACGGTATCGACCAACCTGCTTGGGCCGTTGTGGTTAACCGGTGCGTTGATACCTCACTTGCTGCGTCAGCCGCAGGCGGCGGTGCTGAATGTGACATCGGAACTGGCTTTTTTGCCGCAGGCTATTACCCCTACCTATTGCGCCACTAAAGCGGCGTTGCATGCCTACACCGAGGCGTTGCGCTGTCAGCTTCGCCAGACGTCGGTACAGGTCATCGAAATTATCCCTCCCTGGGTGCAAACCGGGTTACAAGGCGAGCAGGGCTATGATCCGCGGGCGATGCCGCTGCCTGATTTTATTGATGAAACGCTGGCGTTACTCTCACAGCAGCCACAAGCCGATGAGGTTGTCGTCGACAGAGCCCGTGCGTTGCGGTTTGCTGAACGTGAAGGGGCATACGCTGAGCGTTTTCGGGCTTTTAATGGTGAGGTTGAAAAAGCGGTTGCTCCGGAAAAATAGGTTGGCCCGCAAACCGGCGTTTAACACTGACATGAGCAATGCGATAGGGATACTGCATAAATGTCGTTGAGTGGTGACATTGTATTAAAACGTAATAGCTATCTGAGGAAACGATGTCGAGAGAGTCGATGAGATTGGCGGAGATAAGACGATGCGAGTGATTGAGACAGGTT